>JANXPQ010000555.1 GCA_025357235.1 Betaproteobacteria bacterium | reverse complement strand
GACCCGGCACGCTGTCTATACGCGCGACGTTCACCAGAAAATCCGTGAGTTCGTAGGTCCTGCGTGCGATCGCCTCGACTTCTTGCGTCAACTCCGGAAACTCGGCGAGCAACTCCGGGTAATGGGCGCGGATCATGCCGCCACAGGAACCGGAAGGCACGACGACGTAGTCGCAGCCGGCAAATTCCTTGAGCATTTTTTTCGCGAGAGTCTGCGCCGCCTTGCGGTCGCCGGAGTTGTATCCAGGCTGGCCGCAACAGGTCTGGTTCTCCGGCACGATGACTTCAAAGCCTGCCGATTCGAGTAATTTCAGGGAGGCAAACCCGATGCTCGGCCGCATCAAGTCCACCAGACAGGTAACGAACAGACCAACTTTCATGGATCTCCCGGGGGATTGGGGAGCGTCCGAACTCCAGCAAGCGTGTTTTCGCGCCAGCCCTGAAGCTCCGAACGCCAAGCAGGCAATCAGCGCGCTTCACCATCAGACCAAACTGCGGCAGAAGCGACGCGTATCGGTAAACCGCTGCGCAGCGCAGCAAGGCGCAAATCATAACATGGGCTATTTTTGTGCCCCGCGGTGGTTGTAGCCCGTCGTTTCAGTATGTAAAATTGCCGCATCGCACAAATTCTCCGGGACAAAGAAATCGTGGCCCTCGCCAATGGCAAGACCTCGATTCAGGTCATCGAGCGCATGATGGACCTGCTCGACGCACTGGCACGCAACGACGAGCCGGTCAACCTGAAGCGTCTCGCCCATTCGACCAGCCTGCACCCGTCGACAGCACATCGGATTCTGAACATGATGGTGGAGTTCAGGATGGTGGACCGCATCGAGCCGGGCACCTACCGTCTCGGCATACGCCTGCTCGAACTGGGCAACCTGGTGAAGTCACGCATCAACCTGCGACAGGAGGCGCTGCCCTTCATGCGCCGCCTGCACCAGGAACTTCACGAGACCGTCAATCTCTCCGTGCGCCAGGGCGACGAGATGGTCTATGTCGAAAGATTGCTCTCCGATCGGACCGCCATGCGCGTCGTACACCTGATCGGTGCGCGCGCGCCCTTGCACATCACGGCGGCCGGAAAAATCTTCCTGCTGGAAGACGGGCCGGATAAGACCCAGGAATATGCGCAGCGTACAGGACTCGAGGTATTCACCAAGAACACCATTCGTGACCTTGCGGCATTGAACAAGGAACTCGATCGCGTTCGCAAGCTGGGTTATGCCCTGGACAACGAAGAGGCCGAGAACGGCGTGTCTTGCATCGGCGCCGGCATCCACGACGACGAAGGACGCCTGGTTGCGGGATTGTCGCTTTCAGCGCCTTCCAACCGGATAGAGAAGGCCTGGTATTCCAGGGTCAAACAGATCGCAGAAGAGATCTCGCGGGCACTCGGTCATTTGCCGGGCGCAAAGGTAGCTTGAAGAAAGTCGGTCGGGGAAGCGACCCGGTCAGCCGGAAATACGCAGTACGTCTTTCTCGATCCAGCGCTTAATGCGATTGGCATCCGCGATTCTGGAAAGTTTGCCCCAGGAATCGAGCAATACGATGATCACGGGTTTGTCCGCGATCATGGCCTGCATCACCAGACAACGCCCTGCCTCGCTGATGTAGCCGGTCTTGGACAGGCCGATGTCCCATTGGCGGCTCTTGATGAGCCGGTTGGAGTTGACATACGACAGCAGGCGGTGACGGCGCCGGTCCTCTGATTCGATCTTGAATGAATCGGAGGTCGTATATTCGCGGATGAGCGGATAGGTATGTGCGGCCGCCACCATTTTGGCAAGATCTTCCGCCGTCGATACGTTGTCGGGGGTAAGTCCGGTCGGATCCTCGAAATGGCTGTTGACCATGCCGAGCTCGGCCGCCTTCTGATTCATCGCGGTAACAAAGGCATCAGTGCCACCCGGGAAATTTCGCGCGAGTGCCGCAGCAGCGCGGTTTTCCGAAGCCATCAGCGCCAGCTTCAGCATTTCGGCGCGCATCAATGTCGTACCGACCTGCAACTTCGAGCGCGAGCCTTTTCTACGATCGACATCGCTCTTGTCAATGTCGATGGATTCCAGCAGCGGCAGGCCTGAATCGAGCACCACCATCGCCGTCATCAGCTTGGTGATGGATGCGATCGGCATGATCTGATCGATATTCTTGGCGAACAGCGGCTCCCCGGAATCCTGGGCCAGCACTAGTACCGCGCTGGATCGAAGTCGTAGCGCCACGGGTTTGGCGGAAAAGTGGGATTGCTTGATCCCCGTCTGGACAATACCGTCGGCGGCAAGGGCCGGCAGGCCACAAGCGGCAAGGTAAAGACTCAGGAAACCAAGGATCGCTTTCATTCGAAATCCGCCTCGAACTACAATTTATATGTTTTGTAACACAATAATTTCACCGCATGCTCTGCACCCGGTGGAATTCTTCGCGCCACGGCCAGAATAGCATTGTCCATGGCCAAAGCGATAAGCAACATATCAAAAATCAAGGACTAAGGAAAGACTTTCAATAAGTCTTTGAACTTTAAAGCCTGGCGCATTCATTCTCCGCACATTTCTGATTGAAATAGCCTGCAATCAACGGCCGAAGACCAGAATTATAGAAGTGCGCCCCTCAGGGGACGATAGCTGTCGATTCCGCTATCTCCACCGCCCGCTCTTCCTCCTGCTGCAAGGCCCACATGTGGGCATAGGTCCCGGCCTGCCCGAGAAGATCGCGATGGCTGCCACGTTCAATGATGCGCCCCGATTCCATGACCAGGATCTGGTCGGCGTCAATGATGGTCGACAGTCGGTGAGCGATGGTCAGCGTGGTGCGGCTGGCGGAGATGCGCTTGAGTTCGGCCTGGATGGCTTTCTCCGACTTCGAATCGAGGGCCGAAGTCGCCTCATCGAAAATCAGGATCCTCGGATTCTTGAGCAAGGCGCGGGCGATGGCGACGCGCTGCTTTTCACCACCCGAGAGTTTCAGTCCGCGCTCGCCCACCATGCTCTCGTAACCATCGGGCAGGGATTCGATCAAATCATGAATATGGGCTGAACGCGCTGCGTCCATGACCTGATCGCGCGTCGCCAGAGGATCTCCGTAGGCAATGTTGTAATAGATCGTGTCGTTGAACAGCACAGTGTCCTGGGGAACGATCCCGATCGCCGCGCGCAGGCTTCTCTGCGTTACATCGCGGATGTCGATGCCGTTGATCGCAATCCGCCCGCTACTCACGTCGTAGAAACGGAACAACAGCCGGGCCAGCGTGGATTTGCCCGATCCGCTCGCCCCCACCACGGCCACCGTGTGTCCGGCTGGGATTTCGAAGCTGACGCCCTGCAGGATCGTGCGACGCGGCTCGTAACTGAAATCCACCTTCTCGAATGCCACGGTCGGCAGGCCGGGCGCCAGGTCGGCTGCATGCGCAGAGTCCTGCACTTCGCGGTTTTCCGCCAGCAGTCGGAACATCTTGTCCATGTCGACCAGCGACTGCTTGATTTCCCGGTAGACCATGCCCATAAAATTGAGCGGTACGTAGAGTTGGATCAGCAGGCCGTTGACCAGCACCAAATCGCCGAGCGTGAGATTCTGACCCACCACGCCCTGCGCCGCCAGAATCATCAGCGCAGTCACTGCTATGGCAATGACCAGGCTCTGGCCGATGTTCAGCGCACCGAGCGAGATCTCGTTCTTCACATCTGCGGATTCGTATTTTTGCAGGCTCTCGTCGTAGCGCTTCGCCTCGAATTCCTCGTTGTTGAAATATTTCACCGTCTCGTAGTTCAGCAGGCTGTCGATGGCGCGGGTGTTCGCTTTGGCATCGAGCTCGTTGGCGCGCCGGCGGATGTCCATGCGCCACTCGGTTACGGAAATGGTGAATCCCAGGTAAATCGCGACGGCGGCCATGGTGATCGCGACGAAGCGCCAGTCGAACTTGGCGAGCAGCACGAACGCAACCAGGCTGAATTCGATGACGACCGGTATGATCGAAAACAGCATGTAGCTCAGCAGCGTGGATATTCCCCGGGTGCCGCGCTCGATGTCGCGGGACACGCCGCCGGTTTGCCGGTCGAGGTGAAACCGCAAACTCAGACTGTGCAGGTGCCGGAACACCTGCAGTGCGACACGGCGGATGGCGCGCTTGGCCACGCGCACGAATACGATGTCGCGCAGTTCGGCGAACAACGTAGTGGAAAGCCGCAACAAACCGTAGATCGCCAGCAGTGCGAACGGCAACACCAGGATGGCCTGCTTCGCATCCAGCGAATCGACGATTTCCTTCATGACCAGCGGCACGCCCACGTTGGCGAGCTTCGCGGCGGTCAGGCACAGCAATGCCAGCGCCACCCGCCCCTTGAACTCCATGAGATAGGGCAGCAACGTCCGGATGGTTTGCCAGTCGTTGCGACGCCAGACTACAGCTTCGGGAGACCGCGGTACGGGAGCAGGTTTGTTCAAGGTTACTGGCGGGAAATGCCGAACACGATTCGGCGTCGATACAGGAAGTGTAATACGGCCGGGACGCATGGCGCCAAACAACCCGGCCGGCAAGAAATCGAAGCCAATGCTGCGGGCTGCTTACGATGACAGGGAAAGGTGCGGACAGTTCGAATCGTGCCCGTTGATGCTGTATATTGGTCCGCCTGTAGCGGCGTGGCGCACGACGGTTTGCCGATTCGAACCCGCCGCCAATTCGCATGCCGGGAGTGCATAGTCGATCATGGGTGCCGTTGCTCGCTGGTTGTCAGGTTTGCTGGTTGTCTTCATATTATTGTTCGCCGCCTACACCTGGCTGGTGTTGAGCTGGAGCTATTCGGTCGGCGAGCGCGCGGGCTACGTGCAGAAACTTTCAAGAAAAGGGTGGGTCTGCAAAACCTGGGAAGGTGAGCTGGCCCTGGTCACCATGCCCGGAACGGTGGCGGAGAAATTCTTCTTCAGCGTACGCAATGAAGCGATCGCGGAGCAGATCAACCACTCCATAGGCCGGCGCGTCTCGCTCGACTACGAAGAGCATGTCGGCGTGCCTTCGAGTTGCTTCGGCGAAACCGGCCATTTCATCACCGGCGTCAAGGTCATCGAGGACCCGGCCCCACTTTCTCCCGCGCCAGTACAGCCACCCCCGCCACAAACGTCCCCGGCACCGGCAAAGCAGCAGTAAGAAAGCGCATTCCAGCTCAAACCATGTTGCCGTCCTGCGTCCGGGTCATCGTCCGCGACTGGCTGAATGCCAATCACATCGTGCTGATCGGACGGCAGCGCACGGTCCTGATCGACAGCGGCTACGGCCGCGATGCGACGCAAACCCTGGACAAAGTTTCCGGCGTTCTGGCCGGCAGGCCGCTCGACTGGCTGGTCAACACCCATTGCCATTCGGACCACATGGGCGGCAATGCGGCAGTGCGAGCGGCCCATGCATGCCGCGTCAGCATCCCGCGGGATGAAGCACCCCTGATCGACGCCTGGGACGAAGAAGCCCTGTGGCTGTCCTACGCCGACCAGCGCTGCGAGCGCTTTTCCTTCGACGATACGATTGCCCCGGGCGACGAATTCGACTGGGGGGATTTGCACTGGCGGGCAATCGCCGCGCCCGGCCATGACATGGCGGCGCTGATATTTTTTTGCGAAGAGGCCGGCCTGTTGATCTCCGGCGATGCACTCTGGGAAAACAGCTTCGGTATTTTGCTGCCCGGTCCCGATCGGGTTACGCGACTGGAGGCGACACGCGCAACGCTGGAAACCATTGCGCGTCTGCCGGTGCACACCGTGATACCGGGACACGGACCGTCGTTCACCGATGTGAAAGCGGCACTGGAGCGCAGTATGCAGCGTCTGGCCGCCTTCGAGCGCGATGAATTGCGCATGGTGCGCCACGTGCTCAAGGTCATGTTCGTATTTTCGTTGATGGATCGCCGCCGCCTGGCGGTTAACGAACTCGACGTCTATCTCGAGTCGGTTCCGCTCTATGCAGACTTCAACCGGCGCTATCTCGGGCTGGATCGGAAAGCGCTGGCGGACCTGATCGTCGGCGACCTGGAACGCAGCGGTGCAATACGCAGGATTGACGGCTTTCTGATCGCGGCCTGACTTGGGCAAAAGAAAACGGGCGCATGAGATGCGCCCGTACGCAAAATGCGTAAGAACATGGCTAGGAACTGCAGGGGAACGAACATGGAGGTCCGATCCTTGGTCTGCACGCGGATTATTGCCCGCCAGCGGCTGGGATATTGTTAAAAATTGTAAGCCGCGAAGGTCGCCATCAAAGGAAATCGCGCGCGCGCCCGTAACTCGAAATTCCGGTAAGAGTCCGCAACAGGCCATACGCGATCCACGCCATCAGACGCGTCGTCACGCCCATGTTCAGTCCGTACTCTCGCGCAACCGGCTTCGCACTGGATGCAATCGCGGTCTGCAGGCTGTCGTGCAATTCGCGCGCAAAGGCCTCGTCTTCCACTATCACGTTGGCTTCGCGGGCCAGCAACAGGCTGACCGGATCGATGTTGGACGACCCGACCGTCGCCCAGCGGCCATCGATGACCGCGACCTTCGCGTGCAGGAAACTGCGCTGATACTCGTGAATCTCCACGCCGGCGTCCAGCAACTGATGATAGAGGGCGCGCGTAGCATAGTGCACCAGAAGATACTCGACACGTCCCTGCAATAGCAGGACCACACGCACTCCTCGATGTGTCGCTGCGAGCAATGCGCGGCGAAAACGCTTGCCCGGAAGGAAGTAGGCATTGGCGATCACCACTTCGGATTTCGCGCTTCTGATCGCCCCGAGGTAGGCTCGTTCGATATCGTGGCGATGCCGGAAATTGTCGCGCACCAGAAAGACCGCCCGCCGGCCGCCAGCGGGCGGCGCGTCGGGCCGCGGACCTTTCGGCGGAGTCCAGCGCCGGCGCATGCTGGTCCAGGTCGCGCGCGTCCACACCGCCCGCACCGCGGCATGCATGTCCAATAGCAGCGGACCTTGCACGCGCACCGCATAGTCGAAACGCGGATAGCCCTGCACTGCGCGATCGTTATCGTCAATGATGTTGATGCCGCCGCAGAAGCCGACCTTGCCATCGATTACCGCAAGTTTTCGGTGCAATCGCCGTAAGCGCGTGCGCCTGAATTTGAGCAACGACAGCTCGGGGCGGAACACCAGCGATTGCACGCCCGCTTCCAGCAAACGCGGTTGCAGGATTTGCGCAAAGGGGCGGGAGCCGAAACCATCGACCAGCAGATGCACCGCCACACCGCGGCGGGCGGCGCGTATGAGCGCCTGTGCGATATTTTCGCCAGTCGCATCCGCTTCGAATATGTAAGTCTCTAGATGGATTTCGCTCGTAGCCGCGTCGATTTCCCGCTCGAGTGCGGGGAAGAACTGTTCGCCGTTGCGCAGCAAGTCGACGCGGTTGCCGTCGCGAAACCTCATGCCTTGCGGACGAGCCTTGCCGACAGAGCAATGTGGTCGGAAACCCTAGACCAGGAATGGCCGTGATGGGCATGGGCCAGTTCGATCGAAAAACCACGGACATAAATGCGGTCGAGATGCAACATCGGGAGAATGGCCGGATAACTGCGCGCGGAACGGCCGGACGTGGCCTCGAACACCTCGGAAACGTTAAGCGAATCCACCAGCGAATCGCTGACATGGCGGCGCCAGTCGTTGAAATCGCCCGCTATGATCAGCGGCGCATTCGCCGGCACCAGTTGTTCGATGCGATTCTTGATCAGCGTGATCTGCTTCTTGCGCCAATGCCCGAGCAGCCCTAGGTGCACATTGATGCAATGGAGCGTGTGCGGCCAGCCCGGCACCGTGATCTCACAATGCAGCAGTCCGCGCCTCTCGCTGTCGTGCATGGAAATGTCGACATTGTCCCACCGGGTGATCGGATATTTGCTGAGGATGGCGTTGCCGTGGTGCCCGCCGTCGTAGACCGCATTCTTGCCATAGGCAAAATCGTTCCAGATGGAATCGGCCAGGAATTCGTACTGCGGCGCCACCGGCCAGTTTTGATGGCGTGCCGAATGCTTCTCGTGCAGGCCCTGCACTTCCTGAAGGAACACCACGTCGGCGCCGATGCCGCGCAGCCTGTCGCGCAGGTCATGGACGGACATGCGCCGTTTGAACTGCGAGAATCCTTTGTGGATGTTATAGGTAACGATCTGGAGTTTTTCCATTTTTGGGTCTGTTGTTTCGTCCGGATCCGTCTCCCCACGGGAAAGTTCATGCAGCGGCTGTACCACCGCCGCCTTACCTGGCGCCCGGCATGGGCTCGCGCCGCCGCGTTTTCTCGATCTCATGCACCATCGCGCTGAACCGTTTTTCCGTCGTGGAACGCACGATCAGCGTACCAAGCAACGGCGGAAAACCAAAGTCCGGTGTGAATTTTCCTTCATAACGCAGGTGCATCCCACCCTCCCGTGCTTGCAGATAATAGACGCCATGCATTTCCTTGAAATTTCCGGAGATCGCATTTGAGACAATGCGCTCGTAAGGCTGTTCTTCGATCGCCAGGCGTACGCGCATCGGAAACGTGAGGAACAGCAGGCTGGTTTCGCCGTGCTGATCGACCACGACACTCGAACCTTCGCGCGACACAATCCGGCTTTCCAGCATGCCGGGGATGAACTCCGCCAGCCGGTCGTAGTCGGTCAGCACTTTCCATGCGCCGGCCACATCGGCATCGATCTGCGCCGTTGCCTCGACTTCGAAGCTGTCGCCGTGGCGCGTGGTCTGCACGCTGATTTCCGCCGCAATTCCTGTCGCGGGCAGCACCAGCAGACACAGCCAGAGCACGGGAAGCATCATCCGGTCGCGGGGGCTGCCAACGCGCCGGCGGCGATATTCACCGTCTGCGTCAGGACACCGCGAGCATGCGTTCCAGCGCAACGCGGGCCAGTTGCGCGTCGCGCTGGGGCACCTTGATCTGGTTGACCACTTTGCCTTCAGCCAGATTCTCCAGCGTCCAGGCAAGATGCTGCGGATCGATGCGCGCCATGGTGGAGCACATGCATACCACCGGCGACATGAACTGGATCTGCTTGCCCTGCGGCTTGAATTCCTCGGCGATGCGGTTGACCAGGTTCAGTTCGGTGCCGACCAGCCAGCGGGTATTCGCCGGTGCCGCCGCTACGGTCCTGATGATGGTTTCCGTCGACCCGACGTGGTCCGAAAGCTTGCACACCTCGAATTTGCATTCCGGGTGCGAGATCACGATTCCGTCCGGGTACTGGTTGCGGAATTTCAGGATGTGCTGCGGCTGAAACATCTGGTGCACCGAGCAATGCCCCTTCCACAGCAGAATCTTCGCATCCCTGATCTGCTGCGGTGTCAGGCCGCCCATCGGCTCGTCCGGGTCCCATACCTGCATTTGTTCCAGTGGAATGCCCATCTGGTGCCCGCTCCAGCGGCCCAGATGCTGATCCGGGAAGAACAGCACTTTTTCACGGCGCGCAAAAGACCAGTCGAGGATCTTGCCGGCATTGGACGACGTGCAGACGATACCGCCGTGCTCGCCGCAGAAAGCCTTGAGATCGGCGGCGGAATTGATGTAGGTGACCGGCGTGACGTTCTGATCCGGATCGAGGACCTCGGACAGTTCACGCCATGCGCGCCCGACTTTCGGCAGGCTGGCCATGTCGGCCATGGAACAACCCGCTGCCATATCGGGCAGCACGACCGCCTGACCAGGTTTGCCCATGATGTCGGCGACCTCCGCCATGAAGTGCACACCGCAAAACACGACGTACTCGGCATCGGTACTCCCCGACAGTTTGGACAGCCTGAGCGAGTCGCCGGTCAGATCGGCGTGTTTATAGACGTCAGCACGCTGATAATGGTGGCCGAGAATGACCGCGCGACTGCCGAGTTTCTGCTTGGCCGCGAGAATGCGTGCTTCGCAGTCGTCATCCTGCAACTGGCTGTAGCGATCAAATGCAATTGCGGTTGCGGGCATATCCTTATGCTCCTTGCGCGCTGGACGCGCAGATAGATCCAATGAGGCTGGAAGCGCACAAAAACCTTACCATACTGAGACAGGCAGCCGGACCAAACGTTGCGCTAGCCAAACGTTGCATTTATGGCGCCCGCGCATGCTCCGGCAGCAAGCGCAGCACTTTGGCGTTGCTCCATGAAAAAACCTTTTCAACAGCCCGGTCATGCGGCAGCCAATCATAGGCAAGGTGTTCGCGCGGCGACAGCCTGACCGGGACCGGCTCCGGCACGCACAATCCGAACACGTGCTCGGTATTGCGCGTAACCCCCAGCCCGTAGCGCCACCGCCATTCCGGATAGATCTCGAACTCGTTCTGCATGTTCCAGTCGGCAAGCACGCCTGCCTGCTCATCGAGCCCCGTTTCCTCAGCCAGTTCCCGCAGCGCGGTCTGGCGCAAAGTCTCGCCCTCCTCCTGGCTGCCGGTGACTGATTGCCAAAATCCCGGTCGATCCGCGCGCTCGATCAGCAGCACCTGCAGGCCGGGGGTGTAAATCACCACCAGCACCGAGATCGGGATTTTGTACTTCAATTCAATCCACGGACGGTGCGTCGCTAGCCGGCTTTAGGCTGTTCAACGTTGCGCAAACGGATGTGCAGTTCGCGCAACTGCTTCTCGTCCACCGGGCTGGGCGCCTTGCACATCAGGTCCTGAGCGCGCTGGGTTTTCGGGAAGGCAATGACGTCGCGTATCGATTCCGCGCCGGCCATCATGGTCACGATACGATCGAGACCGAAGGCCAACCCGCCATGCGGCGGTGCACCGAACTGGAGCGCGTCGAGCAGGAAGCCGAATTTCTGCCTTGCTTCTTCCGGACCGATGTTCAGCACGCTGAACACCTTCGACTGGACGTCCTGGCGATGAATACGCACCGAGCCGCCGCCGATCTCCCAGCCGTTGAGCACCATGTCGTAAGCCTTCGCCAGTGCCTTGCCGGGATCGCTGTCGAGGAAGGTTTCGTGGCCATCCATCGGACTGGTGAAGGGGTGATGCAGCGCGTCCCAGCGCTTCTCGTCCTCGTTCCAGTCGAACATGGGGAAGTCGACCACCCAGAGCGGCCGCCACGCCTTTTCTGCATGGCCTTTTTCGTGTCCGATCTTCACGCGAAGCGCGCCGAGCGCGTCGTTGACCACCTTGGCCTTGTCGGCGCCAAAGAAGATCAAGTCCCCGTCTTTGGCACCCGAGCGCTGCGCGATCGCATGAAGCGCTTCATCCGACAGGTTCTTGACGATCGGCGACTGCAGGCCTTCGCGCCCCCTGGCTGCTTCGTTGACCTTGATGTAAGCCAGGCCTTTCGCGCCGTAAATACCCACGAATTCGGTGTAGCCGTCGATCTCGCCACGGGTAAGACTGCTGCCACCGGGGATCAGCAGGCCGGCCACCCGGCCGTTCGGCGCGTTGGCCGGGGCTGAGAACA
>JANXPQ010000329.1 GCA_025357235.1 Betaproteobacteria bacterium | reverse complement strand
CCGCGCGCCGTTCACTGACGCGCAAACGTCCACTGGCGGCGACGCGTTGGATCCGAGCTTCGAGCACACGCTTGCCCGACGTGGCGCCGAAAAGCTGTGGAAACTCGTCAATGAAGAGGCGTTTGTCAACGCCCTGGGCGCGTTGACCGGCAATCAAGCCATGCAGCAGGTCAAGGCCGGTCTGAAAGCCATTTACCTGTCCGGCTGGCAAGTCGCGGCGGACGCTAATCTCGCCGGTGAAATGTATCCCGATCAGTCTCTTTACCCTGCCGACAGTGTTCCCGCCGTCGTTCGCCGCATTAACAACACGCTCATGCGAGCAGACCAGATCCACCACGCAGAGGGCAAGGACCACATCGACTGGTATGCCCCGATTGTCGCCGATGCCGAAGCAGGGTTTGGCGGCGTGCTCAATGCCTTCGAGCTTATGAAATCCATGATCGATGCGGGCGCGGCGGGCGTGCATTTCGAAGACCAACTCGCCTCCGCGAAAAAATGCGGGCACATGGGGGGCAAGGTGCTGGTGCCCACACAGGAAGCCGTGCAGAAGCTCGCGGCCGCGCGCCTCGCGTCCGACATCATGGGTGTGCCGACCGTGCTGTTTGCGCGCACGGACGCGGAAGCGGCAAATCTGATCACATCGGATGTGGATGACAACGACAAACCTTTCTGCACGGGCGAACGCACGGCGGAGGGCTATTACCGAGTCATCAACGGCATTCAGCAGGCCATTTCGCGCGGCCTCGCCTATGCTCCGCATGCCGATCTCATCTGGTGCGAAACCGGGAAACCGGACCTTGCGTTCGCGCGCCAGTTTGCCGAGGCCATCCACAAGCAGTACCCGGGCAAGCTGCTGTCCTACAATTGCTCGCCGTCATTCAACTGGAAGAAGAATCTGGACGACAGTACCATCGCCAAATTCCAGCGCGAGTTGGGTGCGATGGGCTACAAGTTCCAGTTCATCACGCTGGCCGGCTTCCACTCGCTGAACTACGGAATGTTCGAGCTTGCGCGCGGCT
>JANXPQ010000525.1 GCA_025357235.1 Betaproteobacteria bacterium | reverse complement strand
AACTGCTGGTGTACCAATCGTTGTGGGCGATGGAGCGGCGCCGTCCGGACGGCAAGGAATGGGCGCTCGACGAGAAGCTCACCATGATCCACGGCGCCGGCTTCGACGGTTGCGGCGTGCGCTTCTTCGACTACAAGTATGCGAAAGAGATCACCGACTTCCTGCGTGCGCACGACATGACGTGGCAGGCACAGTGTTATCCGCAGAAAATCGACGACCTGAAACCCATCCTCGAGCACGTGAGGGAACTCGGGGCGGACCACATCAACCTGCAACCCGATGTGCGGCCTTACTCGATCCAGGAATGCGTTCCCTACATCGAGGGTTGGCGCCGGCTGGCGCACGACGCGAAGATCCCGGTCCACATCGAGACGCACCGGGATCGCATGACCACCGACTTGTTCTTCACCATGCAATTGCTCGATTGTTTCCCGGATCTGCGTCTCACGGGCGATCTATCCCACTATGTGGTGGGACGCGAATTCGCCTGGCCCATCAGCGACGTCAACCACGGCTACATGCGTCGCATCATCGACAATTGCTGGGGTTTCCACGGGCGCGTCGCCAGCCGCGAGCAGGTGCAGGTGCAGATCAGTTTTGCACACCATAAGGACTGGCTCGACCTGTTCATGGGCTGGTGGGAATACGGTTTGCGCAGCTGGCGCAAGCGTGCGCCGAAGGACGCGACATTTACGTTCCTGTGCGAATTGGGGCCGAAGGAGTATGCGATGACCGGCCCCGACGGCTATGAACTGTCCGATCGCTGGCAGGAGGCTTTGATGCTTAAGGACATGATCCGGCAGCTTTGGAGACGAATCGAGGACGAAGAATCCCGCGGAGCTGCACGAGCTGCCTGACCGGAGCCCGGAACGGGCTGTTGCGTGTCTGAGGAATAAAAGCGGCACGGCAGGCCTTTCAAAATCCCCGGGAACTGGATACATTAAGAACATCACCCGCCACCGGGCACGGCATTTATCGGGATTTCCCGGCCGCAAGAACTCGCGAGGCGCAAAAGAAGCACCATAAAAAGTGAGTGGTGTCTATGCAATTCAAGGGAGCGGTACCGCGCAATCTTGCGCGCCAGGGGATGGTATCCGGCATTTTGCGCCTGCTCATTGCGGCGGCGATAGCCGGGTCGATGTCTTGGGCGCCTTCTGGCTTTGCGGACCTCAGTGATATTCGCTACCGGGTTACCTCGGACGCCACCTACGACGACAACATTTCCCGCGCCCGCAAGGATGACAAGCTCTACGATTCCTTCGCCACGTTGAACCTGGGCGCAAGCTTGCCCTGGCAACTGTCGGGAACCTCCCGGCTGGTGATCAATGCGAACGTCGGCGGGGAAAAATTCAAACGCTACTCCGGACTCGACCGCCTGTATGCGAATGTGCAAGGCGAATTCCAGTACCGGAAATCCGGGCAATTCAGTGAGCCCATCTGGGGCGTGTTCGTGCGGCAGGGAGAGGACTGGTACGACTCGAATCTTCGCGACGGATACCGCAGCTCCGCCGGCTTTTCGGTCAGGAAGCCGGTCACCGACAAGCTGTTCTTCTTCAGCGCCATTGCCTACAACCAGCGCGACGGTCGCAGCGCGGTATTCGATACGAAGGAAGTCTCGGTACGCGCCAACCTGGACTATGCGCTTTCGCGCCGCCAGACCCTGTACTTCGGCCTGGAGGGCCGCGATGGCGACATCGTCTCCACGGCCAGCCCCAAGCTGGCGTACTTCGATATTGCAAAAGCGGTCGTTCTGGACGACGTTTTCACCGACACGCAACGATTTTCCTACAAGCTCAAGGCCTATACCGGGATCGCGACGATCGGCTACAACTTCGCGCTTGCCGAGAGCGTCGCGCTGGACCTCTCCTATCGAGCCGCCTATTCGCGTCCGCACGACCAGCCACCGAGCGTAGTTACGACCGAGAAGATCGATTACGTGGACAATCAGGTGACCTTGTCGGTGCTGATCCGATTCTAGGAAATCGAGCCATGAATAATTACCGCCTCGCGATCTGCCTTCTGCTCGTTTCCGGGAGCGTGTTGCTCGGCGGCTGTACCCAGGGAAATTCCGGAGATCAGGCAGCCGCGGGATCGGCGGCCGTTCCCCTGGGACTTGATCGCTTCCTGCTGTTCCCGAACCCGATAGTCGAGGCCGGCGGTGGCTTCCAGACCGACACCAGCGCCTACGCGCAGGCGTATTACGCGGCGGTCGACCCCAATGGCGAACGAAACACGCTCGCCGGGTGGAAAAGCAAGAACCAGTTTGGCACCGGCGGCCAGGAATTTGTGGCGGTATTCCGCGATGTTCGCGATCTCGGCTATGGCCGGCGCATGACCGGCCGCCGGAACTCGGACGGCAGCATCGCGTTCTTCGTCGAGAACTACAATGTGACCAACGTGCCAGGCGGCTATTCGCAGGTCAATGTGGACGCGGCGGTGGCGCGAGATCCGACATGGCATGTGGGTACCAACGCCATCGAATGGAGCCCGGCACAATGTACCGCGGCGGACCCGCCGGATTGCAGCACTTCCGCCAATTTCACGAAATACTTCAACTTCGATCCGACGACCGGTCAGCGACAGAACGCGTTGAATCTCGATGGCCGGGGGCAGAAATCCATGCCCGGCATATGCATAAACTGCCACGGCGGGCGTGCTGATCCGCTGACGCCGCAGTCGACATTCGCCTTGGTGGAAAATTCGCTTTCCCGCAAGCGCGGCGACGTGCAGGCAAAGTTGCAGGCATTCAATGTGGACAGCTTCGAATGGTCCACAACATCCGGTTTCAAGCGCGCGGACCAGGAAGCCACCCTCAAGATCTTCAACCAGTGGGTGCTGTGCTCCTATCCCGGAGGAGGAAGCGTCACCGGAACCTGGGGGACATGCAATCAGCCGGCGGCAGGGGCGAACGAATGGCAGGGCTCGGCGGCCGCGTTGATTCAGAACTGGTATGGTGGAGCCGCTTTGCCGAATGCGCAATTTTCCGACGCCTACCTGCCCGCAGGCTGGAATACCGGTGCCGCGAACGTGCAGTTGTACCAGCAAGTGGTCGTGCCGTTTTGCCGTACCTGCCACCTGTTGCGCGGAACCGCGAACCAGAACGACATCGATTTCGACAGTGAGGCGAAATTCCGCAGCTATGCGGCTCGCATAAAGACGCACGTCTTCGATCGCGGCAACATGCCGCTGGCGTTTCTGGTCTACCAGGATTTCTGGCAATCCAATGGACCATCGATTCTGGCGAGCTACATAGATTCGGTCCTGGGTGCGGGCACGGCCACCACGACGGGCGGCGGCGTCAAACAGCCAGGACGGCCGATCGCCGATCCCGGTCCGGACCGGATGGTGCGCACCGGTGCCAACGCGACGCTCTACGGCGGCGACAGCCTGTTCGCGACGAGCTACAGCTGGAACCTGGATCCAGCAACACCCGGGGCAACCATCACGAATCCCAACTCCTCTACCGCGACTTTCTTCTCCAATTTCGCGGGAAATTACACGGTGCACCTGACCGTGAGCAGCCGCGGCCAGTCCGACTCGAAGGCGGTAACCATCACCGTCGACGATACCTTTCACGATCCCGCCACGCTAAAGTTCGCCCACGTGAAAAACGTGCTGCAGAACGGGTCGACTTGCACCACCTGCCATCTGCCCAGAGCGGTCGTGCAGCCTTCTGCGACTCCGCCAATCTGGTACACGAATTTCGATCGCAACTTCAGCGGCGGTGCGGCCGATGCAACCGACGATGCCTGGTTCTACAGCGAACTTATGGGCCGGGTGAATCTTACGGAAATCGGAGATAGCCCGCTGTTGCGCAAGCCGTCGCGCAATACCGTCACCGAGCCGGCGACTACTATCAATCATCATAACGGGGGCACCCTGTTCGATCTGGCCGACACCACGAGTTCGGGGGGGCTATCGAAATTTTCCGTCATTTACAATTGGATTCTCAATGGCGCACCACCCGGCGGTGTAGTGGCAAGTTGGATAGCTACCATTACCAACCCGATAACCTTCAGCGGGGGAACTTTCGGAATTCCGCTCAGCGGGAGCACGAGCATCGGTGCAATCAGCTATTCCTGGTCAGTAGTGCCTAATACCATTCCTCCACATCCAAATGGTACGCCGCCAGTCGGCGTGGCGCCGTCAATTACTCAGCCGAATCCGCTGTTGCCCGGAGCCACGCTCAGCGTATTTGATGCGGGCACATACGATGTCACCCTGACAGTCACAAATGGGACTGACACCGATCAGAAGACATCGACTGTCGACGTCCAAGAAGCCGTGGTCGTAGTGAATTTCGCACCACACGCGGGGGCGGCCGGCACTACGGCACCCGTGTCGTTTAACTTTCCTGCAAACCCGTCGACGGCCAGCGTCACGCTGAATGCGACAACAAGCGGAAATCCGACGTCATGCACTTGGCAGGTGAGTCCAGCCGGGCCGACTTTTGGCAGTCCAACCTCATGCACCAGTACGACATTCACCGCATCGACTTCTCAAATCGGCACGACGTACAACGTTACCATTACGGCAAACAACGTCACCAAGCAAGGCGTGATATCCAAGGGTCTCACCATTCAGGCCGCTGCTGGATCGAATCCGAGTGGCGCGGACTTTACGTTCGGATCGCCGAAAATCCGCTGGACGGTCAATGGAACGCCTGGCGGCGCGCAGACTGTTGTGATGAGCGGCAATACCTTGTCCGGAAGCGTGACTTCCGGCGTGCCAACCCTGACTTACTCCTGGAGTGCCACTCCTTCTGCATCCGGCGGTGCTCCGTCTTGTTCCGTAGTCACCCCAGGGCAGAATGTGTCGCTCAGCACAACGGGCGTTGGCAACTGCGACGTGACTTTGACAGTGACGAACGGACTCAATCCTTCGTCTTCGATGACCCACACGGTTTCGGTTGGGCCTTTCTACACCTTCGCAGCGAACGTCGCACCGGTCTTCACCAATGCCGGCTGCACGGGTTGTCACGTTGCACCAGGAACGGCTGGCCAACCTGATTGGACAAATGACTCGGGTCTATTCTCAAGAATTGTCGCCGCAAATGTCGTCAATACCGGGCGCCTGCTGACGTGCCCCTCGGCCGGATGCAATACGATGGGTGGAGGCCAACCTGGGTTCACCAATGGCCCCCCTCCAACAAACGCCGCCAACTACGACATTTTCCTGACCTGGATCAACAGCGGCGCACCGAACAATTGATGCGCTGGGCTGAAAGCTGAATGAAAAAGGCTGGCTGCGGATGCAGCCAGCCTTTGATTTTGCCCGGACCTAAGTTCAGTAGTCCTTGCGCGGTCCGCCGTAGTCTTCCGACGGGAATACGAAAGGCGGGCTGCGGCCGACGAGGGTTTCGATCAGCATCAGTTCCTGGTCGGTGTGGTTGATGAATGGGGCCTTGCGAATGGTCTTGCCGTCCTTCGGCTTTGCCAGGATGTACACCGGTTCGTCGTGGTGCTTCGACGTCACTGTCTTCTTGGCGTTGGGATCGCTGTTTGCATTGATGTCGGTGACGCCGTAGCAGGTGCAGAAGTAGGTCTGTTCGGGATCCGTTTCTGCGTAAACTCCCGTACCGCGGATGCCGATGGTCGCAGTGGCGGTGGATATCCGCTGCGGACTATGGGGACCGAAGACGGCCAGAACCTTCCCTGTTACCAGGCGCAGCGCATTGGTGAGCGCATTGGTCGCTGTCTGTTGACCGAGACTCATTTGGCTCGACTCGCGCAGGATGAAGGCACTGATGCCGCTGACGAACACCACTTCCGACCCCTTGCCGGTCTCAATCGTGTCGTTGCCGCCAATCCGGGTCTTCAGCGTGGCGGGTATTCCATTGACGCTGACCTGGCCGCTCAGCCGGTAAATGGAGCGGTCCGGGGCCAGCTTTTGCGGTTTCTCGCCGAAAACGTCGGCCAGAACGCGGCCAATAGGCAGCGACGAAAAGGCGCCTGCGGCAAGCAACTTGACCAGCAAGCGCCGCTGAGGATCGTCAGGATCACGTAGCAGATACACAGAGCCCCCCTTCAGATATGACTATCGCGTATGCGGCGAATTGTTTTATTTTGGTTTGTAATACGTTACCAGTGTACCGTTGGTGCGCGGAGACTGGAAGCACGTC
Source organism: Betaproteobacteria bacterium (assembly GCA_025357235.1). Taxonomy (GTDB): domain Bacteria; phylum Pseudomonadota; class Gammaproteobacteria; order Burkholderiales; family JACQAP01; genus JACQAP01. The sequence continues at coordinate 1,089 of JANXPQ010000525.1, read as the reverse complement.
GATGCAGCGCTGAAGAAAAGGCGGGAACCGGACAAAACGCAAATTCTTTCGCTCCATATCTTGAATCCACATCGACCAAGTCCTAAAGTTCCTCCGAATCCCAACTCTGGCTCTTTCATTGCGCTATGAGCGAAGAACACATGGTGATGGCAGGCAGGTTGCTCGCCTCCGTCCTCGCGGGTGGATTGATCGGCCTCGAGCGCAGCATCCGCGGCCGCCCTGCCGGATTGAGGACCCATACGCTGGTCTGCCTGGCGTCGACGCTGCTGATGCTGATTACCGTCTACGAGTGGCAGTGGATGGAGTCCCACGCCCCTGACAGTATCCGCATGGATCCGACGCGCATGGCGCAGGGCATCATGACCGGCATCGGTTTCTATTTTCCCGCGATCGTGACCACGGCGCTGGTCATCCTCGTGCTGTCGATATTCCGCTGGGTGGAGTCGCACATGCGGACACAAAGTTACGCGCGGCTCGACATCGCATTCCGCCGCGGGGAGGCGCTCGACGAGGCGGCATTGCGCACCGAACTGGCCGGCCATGGATTGCCGCTTGTAACGATACTCGAGAGGCGTTCTCAGCGTGCCGTTTCGCGCGCGAGCGCTTTCGACAGGGCTTCGGCAATCTGGCGCAGATCCAGCGGCTTTGTCAGGATGTAGTCGACGCCCGCGGAGAGCGCCTGCTGGGTCAGCACCGGCCCGGTGTAGCCGCTGATCAGGACTACCGGCACATCGGCACGCACCTGGCGCATCTGCCGCGCCAGCTCGGTGCCGGTCATTCCCGGCATGAGTTGGTCGAGCACGACGGCGTCGAAACGGGAGGGATCGGCGCGGAATTCCTCCAGCGCTTCCGACGGACGAGTGAAGCCCGCCGGTTCATAGTTGAGCGCTGCGAGCATTTCCTCGGTCAGCAGCATCAGGGATTTTTCATCCTCCACCAGCAAGATGCGCTCGCCGCTGCCACGCGGCAAAGGCGCCGCATGGTCCGCCTTTTCTATCGCCTCGGCGTCCGATCGCGGCAGATAGATGTCGAACGTGCTGCCTTGCCCCGGCTGACTGGCAACGTCGATCGCGCCACCGAGATCGGTGA
>JANXPQ010000520.1 GCA_025357235.1 Betaproteobacteria bacterium | reverse complement strand
GTCGACTTTCCAGTGGTCGAACTTGCCAAGGAGACCACGAAAAGTGAGCGGATAGTTTTCCGGCACGGGTTCTATGTGGATGGAGCCCAGAACGCAATGATCCCGAATATGCTCCACCGCTTCCTGGTTCCGGCGTGGAATCTGTTCGAGTGAAAACATTGTGAATGCTACGTCCGTGACCGGAAAGATGTACGCGCTTTGTGGGTCGCGTACATAGTCAAGTTGACTGTATTGGCAGTCGACGTCAAATTTCTTCGCGGCTTCACGAGCGATTTCAACGCCTGGTTTGCAAAGTTCGTAGCCATTGTGAATTCGCGGGTCCTTGAGGCCAGTCATTTGCGGCCAGATGAGGCCATTTTGGTGTGATGTTTTTTGGTCTTGGACGGGATTGTTTGTAGCTTGTTTTTCGGTTTTTTGCAACCGTGCAATTTCATGTGGCGCAGCGGTTGTCCACAGGCGCCCCGCCACGGGCTTCTATCGCTGGCGGCCGGCCGACTGCGGGGAGCGCGTGTTCGCAGCTTTGCGCGTGGCCTGGGAGGCTTCTGGTACGGGTCTGGGTTTACGCCGCGTTTGTCCGTCGAGAACGATGCGGTAGGCCCCGTCGCGCAGGCGGTCGATGGTTGCCGCGCCCAGCAGTTTGTTCGGAAACGCAGCTCCCCATTCTTCGAAGTCCAAATTGCTTGTCACCAGGGTTGTCGTTCTCTCGTATCGCTCGGCAATGAGTTCATGGAAATCCTCGTCCTGGGGCGAGCGCATGGGACGTAAACCGAAGTCATCGATTGCGATCACGTCGATCTTGGCGAGCTGCTGGAGCTTGCGCTCGTAGGTGTTGGTCGCCTTGGCTGCATGGAGCGCAGCGAGCAGCTTGTTGTGGGTGATGAACAGGACGTCATAGCCTGCGCGAAGAGCGCAGTGGCCAAGGGCTTGTACGAGATGCGATTTGCCTGTGCCGGTCGGGCCCGCAATGAGTACGGGCGCATGTTGCGTCACGAACCGGCATGTCCCCAGTTCGGCGATGAGGGCGTGGTTCACCGAGGGGCTATGCGCGTAGTCGAAGCGCTCCAACGTCTTGTCGCCCGAGACCTGCGCTTTGCGTAGCCGCTGAGCAAAGTGACGCTGGTCACGACGGGCGACTTCATCCTGGATCAGCAGCGCCAGAAAGTCGGTGTAGGCGAGTTTGGATTCGATCGCCTGCTCGTTTCTGACGTTCAGCGAATCGAGGATGCCGGACAGGCGCAGTTGCTTGAGCATCGGTTCGAGTTGAGGCATGGGATTCATTCATTGCTCCAGGGAAGGGTCTTGCGGTGGGTACTGCGAGGAAGTCGGTGCCAACACCTCAGCCCCGACGGTTTAATGCAACAGGTCGCCGGGGTCGCGGCTGAATCGTCCGCCACCAAGGTAGGGGGCTTCCAGCTCGACGGTGTCGATCAGATCGGGTTGCTGGTCCAGACCTTGACTGAGTATCTGCTTCACCGTCCGGTACCGGGGTGCGCCAAATGTGAGGGCGCGAGCACAGGCGGATTCGAGTCGGCGACGACCATATTGGTCGCTCAGGCGAATGACGCCCTGCGCGGCGCGTAGGTGATCCAGAACGCGATTTGCGAAGAGGATCTCCACGAGCGCCAGACAGGCCGGACCGATGCCCTTGGCCTGCGCCAGGCACCACTGTGGATTGCGCATCAGGTAGGCCTGCGCATCGGGCGGGAGGTGATCGTTAACAGTCGATTTATCGCCGCGCTTGAACAGCCGCGGATGGATCGCGACGAGTTCATGATCGCGGTAGATGCGCAGCGCGTGCGCCGTGATCTCGAGCCACAGCGTCTGGCCGATCAAACCGAAGGGCGCCGAGTACGAGCAATAGTCGAACTGGACGTGGCAATTGGGATGGAGCTTGGCTTTCTCCCAGATCGCACACTCGGGCGCCATCTCGGGCAGGCGCTGCAATAACGCCTGTTCCGTCTCGGCAAAGAGCTTCAAGGGGCGTTCACGCGTGCTGCCGTGAATGCGGTTACCGGCCTCGTTCATGATCCATGCGTGCAGCTGCTCGTTGGCATGCGCTACGCTATGAAGCTCACGCAACGGTACGAAGTTGTTCTTAACGTATTTCACCCCCGATTCCACGCGCCCTTTTTTTTGCGGATCTTCGACCGGACACGGGTCGATTAGAAATGAGTATCCGAGCGCTAATTCACCATAGGAACGCTGAACCGTTGGCTCGTAGTAGCACGCCTTGGTGATCGCGGCCTTGAGGTTATCGATCCGAACCTTCTTGGGCACACCGTTGAACCACTCGAACGCGTGGCGATGGCAGGCCAACCACGTCTCGATGCTCTGGTTACGTACCACCTCGGCGTACTGATGCCTACTCCATGCGAGGGTGCAAACGAAGATCCAAGTCTTGAAGATCTCTCCGGTCTTCCGATCGGTGATGACGGGACCCATGCCAAAGTCCACCTGGGCCATCTCGCCTACCGGAAAGTCCAGCTTGATCGTTGCTTGCGCTGTGTCAGGAACCTCGCGGATTAGAAACCGGTAGAGTGCATGCACGCTGCCGTTATAACCATGCTTCTGATGCAGCGCCCGTCGCATCGTTGTGGCATTGATCCCCTGCGCGTGCCACTTCAGGATCTCTTCGCGGAATGGTTCAACGCTCGATACATTCTGCGGCGTCTTGCGCGCAGGCGTGAAGAACGTCGCGAGGACGTTGTCCTCTGGAATCTGACCCAAAGGGTCCAGCCAATTCTGATTGAGCGCCACGCCATGGATCGAATCCACTGTCGCCCGGCCCACACGCTGGGACCGCGCAATCTGGCGCGTGGACTCGCCCATTCGCAGACGCTGAATGATCTGACGTATTTCGTACATCTCGAACCTCCTGTAAGCCATCGCGTTCCCCCTGGGCAAATCCCCCCAAGGTAACGCGATAAAGAAGTCCAAGACCGCAAAAAACTTCGCTCCACTGGCCTCATCTGGCCGCAAACCGGTTGGCTCCATCTGGCCGCAAATCGACTGGCCCTATCTGGCCGCAACTCAAATGGCTCTATGTGCCCGCAAATTCACACATGATCGATGCGTTGAAATCCCAGGGCATAACGGGCTTTTTTACAAGCCTTGTTTCTTCGACCGCACAAAATGACTCTGGTGGTGAAATCGGTGTTTCGTCTTTAATTGACACCTGGATCGTAGTCAGGGAACTGGAGCAAGATTCGGGTAGAAGACGCATTCGTGGACTTTACATTGTCAAGTCTCGTGGCATGGGCCACTCCAGTGACGTCCACAAATTGGTGTTGAGTGATAATGGAATAAGCCTGGTACCAATGGATGCTGATGCCGACGCTTCCGAATTCTTCGATCGGAAAAACAAGACTGGAAAAAAAGCCGCTGGGAAAGAAAAATGAATCAAAAAAATT
>JANXPQ010000502.1 GCA_025357235.1 Betaproteobacteria bacterium | reverse complement strand
TTGACCGCACAATAATCTCCGAATCGCTGAAGGCTCGGCAGATGACCTATTCTACTTGCTGGCGTCTTTTTCGCTCTGGACCGCGCGGGCAGCGTCCCAGAACCAGCGTTCGAGAGATTTGGTGCGGCTGGTCGTGATCATCGCGGGCAGATCAAGTGCAATTGCGCGAAACTGGCACCAGCCGCCAATCTCCAAACCTCGTACCTGGTCTCCGCTCCGTGATAAAACCTGGTCAGATTTGCGTGATCACTTACATCCGAAGCAGCAGCCTGGTCCTATTTCGGGCGCATTGTGCGTCGAGAGGAGTTTTCAACAAACTGCTAGTGCAAAGTAGGCTTGGTCGCCGGCATCCGCTCGAGGAGTTGGCTCCGAGCACGTTTGCACGAAAGAATGGTCTTGTTCATTTCTTTTTCAACAATGATCGTGAGTTCCTGAATATTGCGAACCAGCCCCTTGAGGTCATCGGGTTCCGCGGGCTTGCTCGAGTCGTCAAGCAAAGTAACGGCTCCTGCCAACATGGCCCGCGTTTCAGCAAGCACGCCAAGTGCTTCATGAGCGCGCTCGGGTAAATCAATTTGTTCCTCAAGCCCAAACAGGCCTTCGATAAAGCCGTCAAGTTCCTGCCTGCGAGCCAGCGCGAAATGCTTAAGACCCTCTCGCGTCTGCGCCACGTCGAAACGCAGTAGCCGGAATGGATTACGGCTGCTTTGGTGCGCCGTCAGGCGATTCCAGAGACCTGCGACCAGCACATTGAGCAGTTCATTCACAGTATCCATGGAGTCGAATTCCGGCAGCTCTCCACCCCACAGCTGCTTGACCGTCTCGATCGGCGAGGCACCCATGACGGGGGAGGCAATGTTGCCCAGAAACCGGGTCCGCACTTCATGAAATGGCGTCGGGCACTTATAGCGCTTTAGCAGTGCGATGACCTCGGCGTCGCTCGCGCCAGTCATTTTGGGCTGACTCAAAGCACTCACCCCTTCGTCTTCAGCTGCCCCTCGTTCGCCACAATGAACGCCCGGATGTCATCGGACATCCCCAGGAGCTTGAGCCACTGCTCCTTGTAAAGCGTCACCGGAAAACGCCCCATCCCATAGATCGAGAGCGCGCCTTTCTCGCTGACTTTCATGGTAACGCCAGTGGCAGCCCCTTTTTTGAGCGCAGCGTTCTCGTTACGCAGCCGCTCCAGCTCGGCCTTCAGATCGTCGTCCGCCATCGTTACTCCTTGTCAATTAGAAATGAGCTATTAGGCCGAAGAGTTTATCGGGGGCTTATCCCGGGTTCCAACTGTTCTTGAAAATTTCTTCCACGCCTCCAATAGTGGGAGAGATTCCATCAGTTGCAGATCAGCGCCACCGCGCGTGCCGAAAGCCGGCAGCGATGCAGGGCTGTGCAATCGACTTCTTGGGCCTGACGGCGCTTAGCGAAGGGTTGCGGCAAGCCAAGGTACGTGAGCCCAGGGGGATGCGCTGGCGCACCTTTGAACGCTTGACCGCCGAGCACGAGGCTTTCGTCGGGGAATCGCTGGCGAGGACGGCGCGGTGGCTGGGGATCGTCAATGCGACCCTGGACGGCGTCGAGGTGTGTCTCTGTTTCGCCAAATCGTGGCCTGAGTGCCCGCAAGCAATAGGCGAACTCGACCACGACAAAAACAATATTCAGGGCGATGGCGATACCAAAGGCGCGACCATGATTGTTCGGATCGCCGTGGTGGTCGTGGCCACCATTCTGCGAGTGCACGCCGTGACCGTGGTCGTGTGAGTGGTTATGCATGTGGTGATGTGCCATCAGTCTGCCCCCCGGCGCGGGGTTCAACGATATGTTTCAGCATGTCTGCCAGTTCTGCCGAGATCGGTTGATCGGGGGGAATGCCAGCGACTCGGTGGAGGCCCGAGATTTTACTACGGCGCAGCTGCATAGCACTCTGGTCTAGTTTTTGGACGGTAGGCGAGAAACACCCCCGAACCGATGAAGGATCTCGATCTTGTCAATCTGTAAGTATTCGCGAGCGCCAGCATCGACATTTGTTCAGACGTTCAATCTCTTCGGGTCCAATTCCCCGCCGCTTGCGGCGTTAGATAGACTGGAGGGATGAGCGAGTATATCCACAAGAGCCACAATGTCACGGTGCTGATGTATCACCTGGTATTTCCGGCGAAGTATCGGCGAGTGGTAATAGATGGCGAAGTGGACGAGGTGTTGAAGCAGACGTGCGTGGAGATTGAGAAGCGCTACCAAGTGAAGTTTTTGGAGATTGGTACGGATCGAGATCATGTGCATTTTTTGGTGCAGAGTGTGCCAACCTATAGCGTGATGAAACTGGTGCGCATGATAAAGAGCATCACGGCGCGGGAGGTGTTTCGTCGCTGCCCGAAGGTGAAGAAGCAGTTATGAGGTGGGGAGTTTTGGACTGACGGATACTTCGCTAGTACGGTAGGTAAACACGGCGATGAGCAGATGATAGGGCAGTACGTGAAAAAACAAGGCAAGGCGTATCAGCAATTACACCGGGATAACCAACTCGTGCTGTTTTGAAATACCCCGCGGCTTGCCGCGGGGTTGTTTATTTGACCGCACAATAATCTCCGAATCGCTGAAGGCTCGGCAGATGACCTATTCTACTTGCTGGCGTCTTTTTCGCTCTGGACCGCGCGGGCAGCGTCCCAGAACCAGCGTTCGAGAGATTTGGTGCGGCTGGTCGTGATCAT
>JANXPQ010000501.1 GCA_025357235.1 Betaproteobacteria bacterium | reverse complement strand
GTCTGCTTGAGCCGGGATTCCATGTCCATCGCGCCCCTCAGGTCCTGCTCGGCTTTCGCGAGGGCCGCCTGCTCGCTTTCGAGCTGGCTCTCGTACGCCCGGCGGTTTGCAAGCGCCTGCGCGGTAACCTGCTGGATCAGGTCCGGCCGGTCCCCGGGTCTCGCGGTGAACGGAATACCCGCCATCTCGGATTCGATCCGGCGCAGTTGCAGGCGTCTTAGCATCAGATCCGTTTCCACCGTGGCCTGATCGGCGTCGTTGACTTGCGTGTCCATGCGCAGCAGCACCTGCCCCGCTTTGACCTCCTGCCCATCGCCGACGAGGATTTCCCGCAACACGCCGGGTCTCCACGCCATGGATGCGCGCGACCAGCACGCCGGTGGGCCGGTGCTCGAAGTAACGCGGCGGGAGGCGGAACAGATGCTCGAAGACCTGCAGGCCGAGCACGGCGTCGATGCGGTTGCCGGTGTGGAGGATCAGGTACTGGCGCACCCAGGTCATCGCCGCGCTGAACACCATGAACACGGCAAGCCCGATGCCGATGACCGTCAGCGTATTGAGCGTGTAGTGCACAACGACCTTGTCGATCACCACTTGCGTAAACAACGGCGTGGCCAGCGCCATGAGCTGGATGGCGAGCGACGCCATGAGGATGTCGCGGAACACCTTGCGGTGCTTGAGCAACTCGGGGATGAACCAGCCGAAACCGAAATGGGTGCTCGCGGCGGACTTCGCGTCCGGATCCACCAGGGGTTTGTTCTTCGGCGTCACCTGCAGGACCATGCCTGCGTAGCGCAGTTCGAACTCGGCGAGGGGCAGAATGGTGTGGCTGGCGGCGCCCTGCTCGAAGAAGGCCACACGGTCTTCTTCGAGGCGCAATACAAAGGCGAGCCGCGGGCCCGGCGCCTCCGGGTCCAGGGAGGGAAGACGTTCTCGGTCGACGCCGGAGCCATGTTGCTGCGGCTCGCTTATAACCGGAGCGAGCAGGGCCATGAAAGGCGCCGCGATTTTTTTCAGCCTTGCGGCCGGCAGCGCCTTCCAGCCCGCGCGCAGGCCCAGCAATCCGGCGGCGCGCGTGACGGACTCGAAATCGTAGGGCGGCGAAAGCTGGCCTGTTAGCAGCCTTTCGTCGAAAGGAATGCGGAAGTACTGGCTGAGCGCGGACAGCACCCACACCAATGCTTCATGGCTAAGCGCAGCGTTCTGCACCCGCCCCCCTTGTTGCTGCAGTCGTCCCGCGGGAAGCGACTGCACCGCTTGCGGACCCACTGGCAGATTCCTTTTCTTGTTCTTGGCTTCATGTCTGGTTTCTTTTTTTTGACAGGCGCCTGTGCCTGCGCCTTACGATTTCCTTACGCTCCACTTTCTACGGCATCCGTGAAAATTGTCAAATCTCACAATTGAGAGATTTGCTGCGGCGGAGAATTTTTTCAGGAGGCGGATCATGTGTGCCGACGAGCCGTAACACGCTCAATCGAAATGATTGTTGCGGCGCATCGACGCGCTTGCAGCCGATATGCATCGGTTCGGAGTGAACCTGCTTGTCATAAGCTTATGCAAAAAAAATTTTGCGCCCGGGATTCGGGGATGACGTCCGCTGCGCGATGTAGGACAGATTCGTACATGGCACCGGAACAATTCCGTACGGGCAACGAATGCGGGGAACAGTGAACGGTCATCAGTGAACAGCCAACCGTGGCCAACAAGCACGAGTGCGGCGTGGCGCCCGGGCAGACGCGGAAGAGCAAACAGCGGCCGGTGGGCCGCCGTTTTCGTTTTACAAAATGATACTTGGGGAGGCCACGGCCCAGTATCCGCCGCGCCGGCCCCCGCCCGCTGCGTCGCTCAACCCTTTTTCCGGAAGATGCGGTCCAAGTGTTCCATGTCGTTCACCACTTTCCAGTCGGACGCGCCGGCGGTACGGGCGCGCTTCTCCCACCACTCCAGGCGGTCGAGGTAACGGCGCGGATCGACGTTGTCAGTACTGAGCTTGGTGACGTTCAGTGCGACAACGCGGATGCCGTCGAGCTGGATCGGGATGTCGCGCACCGTCTTGTAATCCAGCTCTTCCTGCATGTCAGAGAAGATGACGATGGTCTTGCGCCCGGCCTGGGTCTCGTTCAGGTACTCCGCTGCCTGGATGATGCCGCCGGTGATGTCGGTGTAGCGGCTGCCCTTCGACTGCTGCTCCGCCTTGGCAAAAGCGGCGAACTGCTCGCTGAACGCGCGCTTCTGCGCGTTGGCAGCGAGCGGATCTTTGCCCAGGCTGACCTTGGCAACGATCTCCTTCTCGCTGAAGCTGCGGCTTTTCACGCGGCCGACCGCCAACGCATCGCCGGGGTTGATCGTGCCCAGCAGGTAATTCACCACGGCCTGCGCCTTGTCCAGTTCCTTGACGTAGGTGCCGGAGGTATCGATCAGCACATAGACCGCCTGGTTGTGGTTGACCTGCGGTCCGCAGGCAACCACAAACAGGAAGGTCCCGAGTACTGCAAGCGAGGAGGTGACTTTCATATCGCCTCCTCGGTGCCGGACGCGCGCTTGAGCGGCGGCACCGGGCGCAGCTTGTTGCGGCGTACCGCGCCATCGCGATAGCTGCCCACCCAACGCTCGATCGCGAGCGGCGCAAAGATCAGCACATCGTAGAGCATGATCACGATGCGGCCAGTTTCCTTCACGATGCTGGAGGCGATGCGCAGCACGAAAGCCAGCGCCTGCAGTGCCAGCTCGATGCCGGCGCCGAGCACGGTGCGGCCCGAATTGATGAAGGTCTCCAGCGGTATCGCCACGAACGCAAGCGCGAACGGCAGCGTGAAGCCCAGGATCATCTGCCCGAAAGTCGGGATGCGGGTCACCCAGCCGGCTTCGGCATGGACCGCACCCGCAACCGAGCCGAGCTGCTGCTTGAGCGCCACGTCCGCGGAAATGATGGTGTCGCGCATCACCGCGAGGGCTACTTCGACGCCGGCCAGCACCAGCAGGATGATGAGCGAGGCCCACATCAGCCGGTGGCGCATCTTTTCGGTGATGCTGCCGAACGGGAAGAGGTTGGTGAAGCGCAGCGTTTCCATCAGGAACAGGCCCATCAGCGTTTCGAACAGGATGATCACCAGCGCCGCCACTTCGGAGGCCTGCAGCGTATCGGTGATGTAGTCGCCGCCGCCGACCATGGCCGACATCGGCAGCGAGATCAGCTTGAAGTTGACGTAGGCGCCGCCGAAAGCGATCAGCATCACCATGGCGGCGACAAAGAACTGCGTGGACGCCGACGCTGCCAGCGCGTGCGCGGCGTCGTTGCCCCTGGCGGCGATGTTTTCCAGCTTCAGCACGTTGGCGTCGATTTTTGCCGCGCTGACCTGCAAGCCGGTGATGTTGCGGTCCACTTGCGCGAGCGTCTGGTTCACGGAGCGCCAGAACGGCAGGAAGCCCTTCAGAATCTTGTGCCGCTCCTGGTAAGCGCCGCGGTACTCGGAGACCACTTTCTGGTAGATATCGCCGAGCGCATCGCGGATTTCGACAAGAATGCGCTCGACCACTCCGTCTCCGGATGCCTTGATCTTGGCCAGCGACTCGATTGCCTTCACCCACTCCGGCGGAGGCAGCGGCACTTCGCCCGTCTTCTTGTAGTCTTCCTCGATGCAGGTGATCTCGTCCATGAGTTTGCGCTGCAGTACCGGATAGCCCTCCAGGTCGCGCTGCACCAGCGTGGTGACGCGTTCGAACTCGCGCTCGATGGTCTGCTTGATTTCATGGCTGCCGTGCGCGAAGAGCACCTGGCGGTTGCGGTTACGCAGCCGGGTCGCCGCGTCGGCAAGCCAGCGTGCGCCGAGCCGCAGCGGATTCGACACCGCCCGGGATGCACTTCTGATCAGCGCATGCATCGGCCCGCGCGCTGCGTAGAGGAACGGTACCGCGATCAGCAGCAAAATCAGCAGTGACGGCAGTACCCGATCCGGCCAGATCAATAAGGACTGTAGAAGCGACATATCTCCCCCTTGGGGTTGGTTTGTGCATCGGCAAAAACACGCATTGACCTGCCTGTACTCTGCAACCGCTGGGCCAGCTTTTCGCCTCGCGCACCACACCTGTGCGTCATATTTTTTGTTCGCTTACACCACTGTTATTGCGCGGGTAAATCACGCGGCAAGTCGATGCAGGGCGTTCAACGAAAAGTTGGCTTGTCGTCTTCGGACGACGAGCGGTGCCGAAATTGCGTAGGCCTACCGCTTGCGGCGAAAACCGGATGCGGCAGGGATTGCGCTCTTACGACCTGCCGATTGCGCACTCATCGACGATGCGGAATCCGCGAAGAAAATGAGACGCCGCTGCTGCGCGTTCGGGAAATGGGGGTCGACAGTCGAATGCCGCTACGGATTGCAGTGGAATCAAAACGCGTGGACAAATAAAAAAGGCGGCCGACCGGCCGCCTTTCGTGTGCTTTGAAGCTTTGACTACGCGATGGTAATTTGCCTCGAGAGATAGACATCCTGGATCGCGTTGAGGATGCCCACACCCTCCTTCATCGGCCGCTGGAAGGCCTTGCGCCCGGAGATCAGCCCCATGCCGCCGGCGCGCTTGTTGATGACCGCAGTGCGCACGGCATCGGCCAGATCGTTCTCGCCCGACGCGCCGCCGGAGTTGATCAATCCCGCGCGGCCCATGTAGCAGTTGGCCACTTGATAGCGGGTGAGGTCGATCGGATGGTCGGTGGCGAGTTCGGTGTACATGCGCTTGTCGACCTTGCCGTACGGATTTTCCTTGCTGCTGATGGCGTTGTAGCCGCCGTTATTCTCCGGCAGCTTCTGCTTGATGATATCCGCCTGGATGGTGACGCCAAGATGGTTGGCCTGGCCGGTCAGGTCGGCGGACACGTGATAATCCTTGTCGGACTTGAATGCGGGGTTGCG
>JANXPQ010000485.1 GCA_025357235.1 Betaproteobacteria bacterium | reverse complement strand
CGCAGGCGCATCGCTGAGTCGCCGAACTGGACGGCAAATCCCTGCATCGGCACCGTGCCGGCCTTGGGATGTTCCATATTGAGGATCTGGCCACGATGGGCCAGATGGGCGTTGTCGATGACATCCGAAACGGTGGCGACTTTCGCCGAGGGAACGCCGATCGCGTGAAGTTCGCCCAGCAGTTGTTCCGCGCTCAGCGTCGCGGTCCAGCCGGAGACGATTTTTTCCAGTTCCTCCACGTTCTCCATTCTCGCCGCGTTGTCCCGGAAGCGGGGATCGTCCGCGACTTCCACGCGACCCATCTTCGCGGCCAATGCGCGGAACATCGGCTCGCCGGCAGTCACCAGATGGACCCAGGCCCCGTCCCGTGTCGGGAACGTGTTGGCTGGCGCGCCATAGCGGTCGCGATTGCCCCTGCGCGTCATGGTGCGGCCGAGCAGCATCTGCTCCGGGATCGCGGTCATCAGCATGGACAGGGCGGAATCGAGCAGCGCGACGTCGACGATCTGGCCGGTGCCGGTTCGATTCCTGGCCTGCAGCGCGCCCAGCGTGCCGATGGTTGCGTACAACCCGGTTGAATAGTCCACCACATAAGTGCCGGCCATGGTGGGACGGCCATCCGGATCGCCGGTAATGTCCATGAGCCCGCTCATCGTCTGTGCGATGACGTCGAAGCAAGGCTTGCGCGACAGGGGCCCGCTCTGGCCGAAACCGGAGATGCGCGTCACGATCAGGCGCAGATTCAGCGCCTTCAGCGCGTCCCAGTCGAAGCCCATCTTTTCCAGGGTGCCCGGCACGAAATTCTCGACCAGGACGTCTGCGGTGCGCAGCAGGTCGCGCAGCACGTCCTTGCCCTGCTCCGAGCGCAGGTCGAGGGTCAGGCTGCGCTTGTTGCGGTTGAAAACCATCGTGTAGAGGCTCTCGCCTTCGACAAAGGGACCGAACACGCGGCTGTTCTCGCCGCGGCCCGGTGGCTCCACCTTGACGACGTCCGCGCCCATATCGCCCAGCAGCATGGCGCAATACGGACCGGCTATGAAGCGCGAAAGGTCGACGACGCGGATGCCATCCAGTGCCCCCGCGGCGGGCACTGCGTTGCCGTCACCGGCAGGAGCGAACTCTGACATCCAAATTCCCCGACATTATGTGTACGATGATCGAGTGCATATTCTCGAAGATGAACGGCGACTGCATCCGATGACTCCGATTCCCGCCTTGAATCCTGCCGCAGCGCCGCGCGAAATCCTGCTTGGCGCGCAAGCCCTGAGCAAGAGCTACGGCGGCCTGCGCGCCGTGAACGCTGCGAGCCTCGACCTGTTCCCCGGCGAGGTGGTCGCGCTCGTCGGCGACAACGGCGCCGGCAAATCCACCTTCGTCAAGATGCTCTCGGGTGTAATCGCGCCCGACGCGGGGACGCTCACGATGAGCGGGCGCGACGTGCGCTTCAACTCGCCGGCGCAGGCGCGCGAAGCAGGGATCGAAACGCTGCATCAGAGCCTCGCGCTGGTGGACGTGTTCAACGTTCCCGAGAACATCTTTCTCGGACGAGAGCTGCACACGCGCCGCTTCGGCGTCTTGCCCGTCCTGGACAAGGCCGCCATGCGCACGCGCACCATCGATCTCCTGCAGCGCATCGGCGCGAACCTGCCCGCCATCGACAGCCCCGTGCGGTCCATGTCGGGCGGACAGCGCCAGGCCGTGGCCATCGCCCGCCTCCTGCTGAACGAAGTGCGCCTGCTGATCATGGATGAGCCAATGGCCGCACTGGGCGTGGACGAAGGACGCAAGGTACTCGACCTGATCGTCGAACTGCGCGCCCGGGGACTGACGGTGCTGATCATCAGTCATAACCTCGAGCACGTCTTCGGCGTCGCCGATCGCATCTGCGTCATGAAAAATGGAAAGATTGTCGGCATCGTCGACACCGCCGTGGCGAGCCACGACCAGATCGTGCGCATGATCGTCAGCGGCGCGATGTCTAGACCTTGAGCTGGGACTTGAAGGGCCGGACCTTGCGCTCTTTCGCGTCGTAGAATTCGGCGACGTTTTCCCTGGTGATGAGCGGCGACGGGAAGACGATTTCCCTGGGCACGCTCGCCCCCTGCAGTATCTTCACGGCAGCGTCCACGGCTTCCGTGCCGAAGGGCAGATACTGCCAGGTCGCGCGAAGGTCCCCGTTATGGATGGCCTCCAGCGCGTCGGCCTGAATGCCGTCGTAGCCGGTCAGCCAAAGCTCCTGCGAGCGCCCCGCTTCTTTGACAGCCTTGATGGCCCCGAGCGCCATCTCATCGTTATGGCAGTAAACGGCCGCAATGTCCTGCGTGGAGCGCAGGATGTCTTCCATGTGCCGCAGCGCCTGCATGCGCTCGTAGTTGGCTACCACGTGCTTGGCGATCTCGATGCCAGGATTCCTGGCGATGACTTCGGTCCAGCCGGCGCCGCGCATCTGGTTCACGACCGATCCGGGCTTGCCTTCGATCTGCACGACTCGGCCCTTGCCGCCGAGGTTCCTGACGAAATATTCACCGGCCGCGCGCGCCGTGCCCAGGGTGTCCGTGGAGAGATGGCAGGTCCAGCTGATGTTGCCCTTGATGCTGGAACTGAGCACCACGAGCGGGATGCCGGCCTCATTGATCATCTTGACGGCGGGCGTGATGGCCTCGGCATAGTAAGTCGAGATGAGGATCACGTCGCACTTCTGCGTGATCATGTCCTCCAGGTCGCGCACTTGCTTGGCAGGATTGTCGCGCGCATCGGCGAACACCAGCTCGAAGCCAGCGGTCCTGGCCGCCTCCTCGACTCCGCGGCGCTGCGTGACGAGCCATTCGATGGTGGCAAAGCTCATCGAATAGCCCATGCGTTTGCCAGCCATCGGGCCGGCCGCGCGCGAGTATTTCGCGATGAACGGCGCGGCGAGAATGGCGCCCGCCTTCAGCGCGTCGCGTCGCGAGACCTTTTTCTTGTCAACGGCCATGGATTCCTCCTGTGGTTCTTGTGATCGAAAACTAGCGCTGGCGCTGCCTCAATTCGCTGACTACCACTGCAATGACGATGATGCCGCCCTGCAATACCATTTGCACGAACGGCGACACTCCCTTCAGGTTGAGCAGATTGCCCAGCACCGCCAGGATCAGCACGCCCAGCACCGTACCCGGCACGCCGCCGACGCCGCCGTCGAAGGTCGTCCCCCCGATCAGGCTCGCCGCAATGGCGTCCAGCTCGATCAGCTGTCCCGCATTGGGCTCGGCCACCGTCAGACGGCTCACCTGAATGATACTCGCCAGCGCGCAAAGCAATCCGCTGATGCAGTAAACCAGAATTTTCGTGCGCCGGACGTTCACGCCGTACAGGCGCGCCGCTTCTTCATTGGCACCCACGGCGTAGACATGACGGCCGAAACGCGTTTGCGTCAGCACGAACAGGAAGGCCAGCACCACCGCCGCGGCAATGAAAACCGGTACGGGCACCGGTCCCACATGCCCCGACCCGATGGCCTCGAACCAGGCCGGCGGATCGCGCACGATGATGTTCGCGCCATCGCTCACGATGTAGACCAGTCCGCGCACCGCAATGAGGGTGGCCACGGTGGCGATGAAGGGTTGCAACCCCAGCCACGCGACGAGCACGCCGTTGACCAGCCCCACCGCTACACCCGCCCCGAGTGCGGCGATGATCGCAAGCTTGGGATCAGTCGCGGCGAAGAGTGCGAGCGTGGCGCCGGACAGGCCCAGAATCGATCCGGCCGAAAGATCCACGCCGCGACTCAGGATCACCAGCGTCATTCCGACCGCGACGATGCACAACACACTGGCACCGCGCAACACGTTCATGATATTGCGCAACTCGAAAAAATGGGGCGACAGCACGGTGGCTGCGACGATCAACGCCAGCAGCGCGAGCACGTTGCTCCACTTCAGGCTGAACGCCAGGAGGCGGGAGTCACGCATGGCGCACCAGCCAGGCGCTTGCGCAAGCGCGCCGCCTCCGAATGGTTTCGAAACACCCGTTGCACATGTGCGGCGAAACTACGAGGCAAAGTCGCGCAAGACCTTTCCTGCTTTCGGCGCATCCTTGCGGATGCCTTCCCGGTCGGCGATTTTTTTACCGTTGATCCATACGCCGTGCACGCCGGTCGCGGCGGTGGTCAGGCGCGATGCGCCGGAAGGAAGGTCGAACACCCGCTTCGATGGCCCGCGGCCGACGGTTTTCGGATCGAACAACAGCAGGTCGGCATGCAGGCCCGCGGCGATCGTGCCGCGCTGGCGGATGCCGAACAATTCCGCGGCTTCAGAGGTGAGCTTGCGCACCGCGTGCTCGACCGGCATCAGTTTGCGGTCGCGCACCCAGTGCCCGAGCACGTGCAATCCGAACCCGGCATCGCACAGGAATGTGAGGTGCGCCCCGGCATCGGATAGCGACACGATCGCGTTCTCGTCGCGCATCATGCGGCCGACCGCCTCTTCGTCGGAGTTCAGCAGCGTCGCAGTGAACATCGTATCCAGGTTCTCCGCCAGCGCCAGGTCGAGGATGAAATCCACGGGATGCTTGCCCTCGGACTTTGCCAGCGAACCGATGGACTTTCCTTCATAAGCGGCGTGAGCCTGGTCGGCGACCTGCGCCACGAAAGCCTTCTCCCATTCGCCGGTGAACATGCGGCGGCTGCGCTCGGTCAATTCCGACTTGAGGCTGGCGCGCAGCGCCGGGTCGGCAAGCGCCGCGGCAAACGCCTTCTCGTCCATGCGCATGAGCGGCTGCCAGGCGCGCAGGCCTTCGAACACATAGGGCTCGTGCAGGGTGAACTCGAAATTCAGCGGGCACGGCGAGACCGCGCCATACATCCGGTGGCCGCGCTTGCGCGCCGCGGCGATGTGGGCCAGATCCTCGAAGGTGGCCTCCGGCGTAAGGTTGGAATGCAGCAGCGCCGCGATCAGATACGGCCGGTCCGCGGCCGCGCACAACTCCTCGATCCAGGGCACCGGCGTGTCGGCGGCCTTGGTCATCATCAACAGGCCTTTGCCGTAGTCGCGCAGAACCGCCGATAGGGTCTTCATCTCGTGATCGTCGGCAAGGCGCGAGGGCATCGGAATGCCGGCCTCGCCGTTGTGCTGTCCGGAGCGCGTCGTGGAAAATCCGCAGGCGCCGGCTTCCACCGCTTCGGCGACAATGGCGCGCATCTGCTTCACTTCCTCCACGGACGCGACCCGCTTCGGCGCATCACCGCGCATGACGAATGTGCGCACGCCGGAATGGCCGACGAAACAAGCAACATTGGGCCCGACGCCGTTTTTCTCGAGCATGTCGAGATACTGGGGAAACGATTCGAAGCCCCAGTCGATGCCGGCGCGCAGCGCCTCGATGGACATGCCTTCCACATGAGTGAGGTTGCGCATCACCAGGTCACGATCTGCGGGGCGGCACGGTGCGATGGTAAATCCGCAATTGCCCATTACCACGGTGGTCACGCCCAATGCGGGCGACGGGTTCGCGAACGGATCCCAGGTGATTTGCGCGTCGTAGTGGGTGTGGGTGTCGATGATGCCCGGCATCAACGCCAGGCCGCCCGCATCGATGCGCTCGCGCGCTTCGCCGTTGACTACGCCGACTTCGGCAATGCGGTCGCCCGTTACCGAGACGCTGCCGCGTCGCGGCGCCGCGCCGGAACCATCGTAAATGGTTGCGTTGTCGATGATGAGATCGTGCATGGCTCCTCCGCAAGCCGTGATCGTGCACGGCCTATTGTTCGCGGCACCTGGGATCGGCGCCTGGGAAGGGAGTTTACCGGAGGAGTGCCGCACGCGCCGGAGCGCAAGCGCGCCTAGCCGCCTCGATATTCGATATCGAGCACTTCCAGCGTGGTTTCACCGGCCGGCCGGTCCCAGGTGACCGTGTCACCGACAGCCGCGCCCAGCAAGGCAGTCGCCAGCGGCGACTGCCAGCTGACCTTGCCGTGGACGACATCGGCCTCGTCTTCTCCGACTATGGTGAAAGTATGCGTGGCGCCGCTTTCGTCTTCGGCCTGCACGCTGGCGCCAAATCGAACTTCATCAGGCGGTTGCGCAGCCGCGTTCACCAGGATCGCCGATTCCAGCCTGGACTCGTAGTAACGCAGGTCGCGTTCGATCTGGGTCAGCTTCGGGCGATCGAAATCCTCCGCGGCGCGCTTCAGCCGCGCATGCTCCGCATGGAGCTGTTCGACTTTCATGCGCAGGCCTTCAAGACCCGCGGGGGTTACATAGTTCGGCTCGGAACTGACCGGACGTTCCGGCAATTCCTCGCCGGTGAGAGCTTCGTTCTCTTCCTTGACGAAAGCACGGCTCATGGGCCACCTCGCGGGGGGCGGGAAAGGCGTGCTGCCATGCTGGAGTTGCGGCACGCCATGGAGGGGACATCTTAACAAGACTCGCTGACCGGTCCGACGCCCATTTGAACGGCGGATCGCAACATCGTTCCGCTGCCCGACACCGACAAACGGCACTATCAGCGCCCGATTGCACCCTTTAACAGTTGCAAGCAAAGATTTATGCTGCAAGGATGTCGACTTCCGCCAATCACGAATCGCAGAATTCCATGGCCCGCTACGTCATTACCGTCGATTTTTATCTGCATACCGGCACACTCGAGCCCTTCCTGAAGCTGATCAAGGAAAACGCCCACAAGTCGCTTGCCGAAGAGCCGGGATGCGATCGTTTCGACGTCCTGATCGAAAAGGGCGCGCCCGATCACATCGTGCTCTACGAAATCTACACGGACCGCGCAGCTTTCGACATCCACCTGAAGTCGCGTCACTTTGCGGAATTCAACTCCGCTTCGCAGCGCTACGTGAAGGACAAGAAGGTCGTGGAATACGAATATTCCAACGACGGCGGAAAGAACCGGAACTAGAAATGCCGGTTTGGTCGGCCTTTCCCTTCCCCCTTTCCTCTTTCCCCTTTTACCTTTTAACTTGGTTTTTCCCGGTACAATCCGCCCGTTCGAACCAGGCATAAGCTAAGGCTCGTCTCGACAACAAGGGAGAAAGTGGATGTCGATGCTGGATATGATGATGGTCGGCGGCGTGGTGGTATTGGTCGTCCTGATCGTCGCACGCAGGAAACGCTGAGCGCAAAGTGATTCAAGTCCGGACATAACCGGACTGGCTTCAACCGCGAATCAACAACCCCCGCACTGCCTCGGGCCCGGGCAAGGGTGCGACGGCTCCGTATCCCGTCGTCGTCAGCGCCGCCGCCGCGTTGGCAAAGCGCAGTCCCTGCCAGAAATCGTCCCCCGCCGACATGCGCGCCAGCAGCGCGCCGGCAAAACAATCCCCCGCACCGGTGGCATCCACGCTGTCCACCTTGTAACCTTCGATGCGCTCGCGCCTTTTCGAATCACTGCCGATGACGCCGGCCGCGCCCAGTTTCAGTGCCACGATGCCGGCACCCGCCCGATGGCACCAGTCGACGATCGCATCCGGATCTTTCAGGCCGCATAAGGCCTCTGCATCTTCCAGGCTCAGCAGGAAATAATCGGCTTGCGCCAATGTCGCCGTCATAACTGCGCGTGCACGGGCAAGCGGCCACAGCCGCAACCGCAGGTTGGAATCGTAGACGAATGCCGCGCCGGCGCCTTTTGCCGCATCGATCGCCGCAAATACCGCGTCGCAGGCGCTTTCGCTGATCGCCTGGCTGATGCCCGAAGTATGGAAATATCTCGCACGCCTGATGAGCTCGAGGGGCAGATCGGCCGGACTCAGGCGGCTCGCCGCCGAGCCTTTGCGCACATAGCTGAACACATGGCCCGCCGCACCATGGGTGATGAAATACACCGCCGTGTGCGCTTGCCTGTCGATCGCAACGCCGGACGTGTCGAGCCCTTCGTTATGCCAAAGCTGCATGAACTGGCGGCCGAACTCGTCGTCGCCGAGCCGGGTGACATACGCGACGCGCGCGCCCTGGCGGGCCGCCGCGATCGCGCAATTCATGGTGTCGCCGCCGAAACCCTGCAGGTACCTGCCGGGAGACTGCGGAATCTGGCTGAATTCGTAGAGCGGTTCGCCCAGGGAAACGATGTCGATATCGGACACGGTCACACCGGCGCCGTCGCCGCGATGTCGAGAAATGTGCGCGCGTGCGCAATGACCCCGCTGCGATCGCCCGCCGCCAGCGCCTTCTGGTCGATGACATTGTTGCCGACACCGACGAGCGCCGCCCCGGCCTTGAAGTAGTCGAGCATGTTCGAAGACGATACGCCGCCGGTCGGACACAACGGCATATCCGGATAGACCGCGTGCAATGCAGCCAGATGGGCGGGCCCGCCGGTCGAGGCGGGAAATATTTTGACGATGGCCGCGCCTTCGCGCCACGCGGCCAGCACCTCTGCCGGCGTGAATGCGCCGGTCAGCGCGATGCGCCCTGCCCCGTTAGCCAGCGCCGCCATGCCCGGCACCAGGCACGGTGAGACGAGATAATCCGCACCCGCGTCGAGACAGGCCCCGGCGCTGGCAAGATCGAGCACCGTGCCGGCGCCGACCATGAAGTCTGCGCGACGGCTGCGGCACAGGGATCCGATCAATTCAACCGCTCCCGGCGTGGTCAGCGTCAGCTCGACCGTCTTGAAACCGGCGTCGATCAGGCAATCGATCGCGGATTCGGCCTCCTTGCGGGAGCGAAGCCTGAGGACCGGGATCACCCGCACTGCCATCAGCTTGTCCGTTTTGCTGCCTGTTCTCATGTCATCCTTGCATCCGGCTCCGGTCCGCGATTCTAGGAGCAAAGTTACGGGCTGGATAGACCGTTGAAGGGCGATTGGTGATTGGAAATACTGAAATAGAAAAGGGCCGCAACGCGGCCCTTCTGTTTTTTACCAAGTCCTGAGTCCTTTTACCTGAGTCCTGCCCTTATCTCCTCCGGCCCCTGGCCGGAAACTCCCGCGCTTCGTTCACGCGCAACGGCTGGCCCTTGAAATCCTTGCCGTCGAGGCTGGCAATCGCGGCCAGCGAGTGGTTTTTTCCGGGCATTTCGACGAAACCGAAGCCTTTGGTCACACCGGAAAAAAGGTCGCGCTTCACTTCGGTCGACTTCACCTGGCCGAACTGCTTGAACAATTCCGCGAGGTCGGTTTCGGTCACTTCCTGCGACAAGTTGCCGACGAAAATATTCATTGGTGTCCTCTATAAAAATGGTAGATCAGCGGTTTCCACCCAGCAACGACGAGACTGAACGATTGGAGTTCTGATGCGGCTGCGCATCACCACGACGCGCACTGTTGCCATTGCGCTGACGGTCCCCTGCATTGCCACGCCCTTGACCGCCGCCGGTTCCCTGGCTGCGACGCGCCTCACCGCTGCCGGTGCTGCGCACGCCCTGGCCTTGTGAACGCGGCCTGCCCGATTGTTGCCGTTGCTGCGGGCGGCGCTGCCGTGATGCGACGGAATCCCCATCCGTCCTGAGCGGCGCCCCGGTCGGCTGAAATCCCTCGATCACGACGCGCTCGATACTGCGCTTGAGCAGGCGTTCGATGTCCCGCAGGAAATCGCCTTCTTCCGAGCATACCAGCGATACGGCCTGCCCAGAACTGCCGGCACGGCCGGTACGGCCGATGCGATGGATATAGTCTTCCGGCACATTGGGCAACTCGTAGTTGACCACGTGCGGCAGTTGCTCGATGTCGAGTCCCCGCGCCGCGATATCGGTCGCGACCAGCACGCGCACCTTGCCGAGCTTGAACTGGGCCAATGCCCGCGTACGCTGGCTCTGGCTCTTGTTGCCATGGATGGCGTCGGCGCTGATGCCGTCCTTGTCGAGCTGCTCGGCGAGGCGGTTCGCGCCATGCTTGGTGCGAGCGAACACCAGGACCTGGCGCCAGTCACCTTTGTTGATCAGGTGCTCCAGCGCGGCGCGCTTGCGATCCTTGTCAACGGGGTGAACGACCTGGGAAATCAGGTCGGCGGTCACGTCGCTTTTCGCCACGGCAACCTCCACCGGCGATTGCAGGAAGGAATCGGCGAGTCCGCGGATTTCGTTTGAGAAAGTGGCGGAGAAGAACAGGTTCTGGCGTTTGGACGGCAGCGCAATCAGGATGCGGCGGATGTCGCGGATGAACCCCATGTCGAGCATGCGATCAGCCTCGTCGAGCACCAGGAATTCGACTCGCGAAAGGTCCACGGTGCGGCTTTGCAGGTGGTCCAGCAGGCGTCCGGGCGTTGCGACCAGGATGTCCACGCCGCGGCGCAGCGCACCGATCTGCTGGTTCATGCTGACGCCGCCGAATACAGTGGTCGACTTCATGCGCAGGTGGCGGCCATAACCGCGGAAGCTTTCCTCGATTTGCGCCGCGAGTTCGCGGGTCGGCGTAAGGACCAGCGCGCGAATCGGGCGCCGCGAAGAATCGCCGCCGGCTGTGTGCGCGGCCAGCAACTGCAATAGCGGCAGGGCGAATCCGGCTGTCTTGCCGGTTCCGGTTTGCGCGCCGGCCAGAATGTCGCGGCCTGCGAGGATTACGGGAATGGCCTGAGCCTGTACGGGGGTGGGTTCGGTGTAGCCTTCGTCGGCAACAGCGCGGACCAGCTCGGCACGAAGGCCGAGCGCTTCAAATGAATTGCTGATGGAAATCTCCTGAAACAGCCTGCGGAAGCCCAAAGGCATTTCCGAACCGGTTCAGGCAGAATCGAACAGAGTTGAAATTTTTCGGGGAAGCACAACTACCACGAAAGGGCTGAAACGCGGACCGATTGACGCGAAACAAAATCCTTGCGTTGCATCATACCGGTTTCAAGCCCGGAAGTCGCGGTTTTTCTTCGGCTTTGCCGGACGGAAGGGCTGCTCGCACGTTCCTTGCAGCATAACCAGCGGATACTCCCCACCGGATTACATTCAGATGGCTTCGGAACGTCCGTTGTTGAGGCTGAACCTGGCGGCCATAGGCCGTGAACCCCTTGTCAGAGGATGCGACGGCTGCGCTGGCGCACTGCTGCCGCCGGCACTGCGCTGGTGCGCCATGCACCGCCATCGGCCGACCGGCCAATCGAGGAACCACGCATGAGCTCCATTGCTGCACCTGGCGAACCCGCCGCGCCCGCGGTCAAGCTTTCCGGCTCGACCGCGCTGGCCGGCCAAATCACCGCGGCGGACGTCGCCGTCCGGGACCTCGGCAAATGCCTGCTGCCCTCCCCCGTGGTCGCCCACCTCGGCGAAAGCGCGGTCGTATTTGTCGGCGGCGCCGAAAAAGTCCTCGTGGACGACCGCATGTCGGTGATCCGCGCCAATTCGAACCAGGCCACCGCGCTGCCCGCCTTCGAACTGGCCGGCCCGCGCAACAAGGTCTTCTTCGATCCGCGCACCGTCGGCTGCGGCATCGTCACCTGCGGCGGCCTCTGCCCCGGCATCAACAATGTCGTGCGCGGCATCGTGCTCGAGCTTGCGCGCGGTTACGGCGTCAAACGCATCCTCGGCTTTCGTTACGGTTACGAGGGACTAATTTCGCGCTTCGGCCATGAACCGGTTCAGCTGACGCCGGAATCGGTGGCGCATATCCATCACCAGGGCGGGACGATCCTCGGTTCCTCGCGCGGATCGCAGGACCCGGGCGAAGTGATCGACAATCTCGAGGCCAACGCCATCAACATCCTGTTCGTGATCGGCGGCGACGGCACCATCCGCGCGGCGATGCAGTACACTGCGGAAATAGAACGGCGCGGCCTGAAGATCGCAGTCGTCGGCGTGCCGAAGACCATCGACAACGACATTCATTTCATCGATCGCAGCTTCGGCTTCGAAAGCGCGTATTCGGCGGCGGTGGACGTGGTACGCAGCGCGCGCGTTGAAGCCATGGGCGCGCGCAACGGCATCGGCCTGGTCAAGCTGATGGGGCGGCATTCCGGTTTCGTGGCCTGCCAGGCCGCACTCGCGCCCGCGGACGTGGACCTAGTCCTCATCCCCGAGATCAAGGCCACGCTGGAAGGCGAACGCGGCGTACTCGGGAACCTCGACCGGGTGCTGGCGCGCAAAGGTCACGCGGTAGTCGTCGTCGCGGAAGGGGCAGCCCAGGAATTGATGGAAGACGACACCAGCTCAGGCGGCACGGACAAGAGCGGCAATGCGAAACTCAAGGATATCGGCGTGTTCCTGCGCGAACGCATCACCGACCACTACAAGCGCACCAATCGCGAAGTCACGCTGAAATACATCGATCCGAGCTATATCATCCGCAGCGTACTCGCCACACCTTCAGACAGCGTCTACTGCTGGAACATGGCACGCAACGCGGTGCATGCTGCAATGGCCGGCAACACCGAAATGCTCATCGGCCGCTGGCACGGCCGCTTCGTGCACGTGCCGATGCCGCTCGCCACCCGCAACCGCAAACAAGTCGACATCACGGCCGACCTGTGGATGTCGGTAATCGAGGCGACCGGTCAACCGCGGTCTTTTTCCTGATCGTCAGCCGCAGGCGCCGACCGCGCCGCAGGCCGTGCAGAACTCGCAGCCGTCCTTTTTGATCACCGCGCTGTTGCCGCATTCCTTGCAACGCTTGCCCGGCAGGATCTGCAGGTTGCGGGCTTCACGTTCGCGGCTCGCTTCGGGAATCTCCAGCACGCCCATTTCATCGATCGGATAGCCACGCTCGTCGAGCACGCCCAGCATCGCATAACGGTGGATCATGAGTTGCGCGACATACGCCACCGTGCTCGGCCAGTTGCGCTGCTTCTCTGCGCCCGGCACCCGCGCCATGAAATCGCCAAGCGGCTCGGCATACCTCAACAGCTTGCGCAGCTTCATGCCGATCCAGGCCGGATCGATGACACGCATGTCGAGCGACAGCAGCTTGCACAACCCGTCCAGCGATCGCGGATAACTGCCCGCCATCCAAACCGAGTACGGACGGCGCTGGCCGGAAGGCAGCACCAGTTCCTTCAGGATCAGCACGAAATCGTCGCCGGAACTCGCGTTGAATACATCGACCGACCACGACATGGTGCCGTCGGTGCCGGTCTTCGGTTCCTTTTTCGCGAACAACGCGTCCAGCACCGGCGAGCGGTCGTCGCGCGGCGTCAGGCCACCGAGCTGCTCCACGCGCCAGCTCACGATGCGCGCAAAGGCAGCGACCGTGCTCGGCATGCGCACGACCGCGCCGTCGGGCGGCATCGGGCAATCGAAAGCATCGTCTCCGGCGGTGCGGGAGAGGATGTCGAGCTTCGTACGCAACCATGCACGATCCTGCGCGCGCATGTCCATGGACAGGGTCTTGGCGACCGCGCCGAGGCCGCGCGGCTGCTCGTTGCCGTTGACCCAGACTTCGAAAGCATGCGGATCGCCGTTGTCGACATGACCGACGAAAATCGCGAACTGCCCGGCCGGCGATTCGATCATGTAGGTCCACGCCGGATTGCCTGCCGTCATCTGCGGCCGGCTCGGCCAGCGCAGGCTCGACAGCGCCGGCATCGGCGCAACATCGAGGCGGATGCGGCGGTCGGCATCGGACGTATCGAGGTCGTTTGGCGCTTCGACCTGCGGAGTCACGGACAGCACGGAACCCAGCACACCGTTCGGCCGATACGTCGTGATGCCTTTCAGGCCGGCCTTCCAGGCTTCGAGATACAAGTCCTTGAAATTGTCGAACGGATAATCTTCCGGCACGTTCACCGTCTTGCTGATCGCGGAATCGACGAACGGCGCGACCACCGCGACCATGCGCATGTGATCGAGCGCCGAGATTTCCAGTGCGGTCACGAATTGCGGCGGCAGCTTCGTCACATCACCGCCGATATGGCGATAGACACGCCATGCGTGATCTTCGACGTCGTACACCTTGTGCGAACCGTCTGCTTCCCGCTTCTTGCGCTGGTAGGTCCAGGAATAGGGCGGCTCGATGCCATTGGCCGCATTGTCGGCGAACGCCAGCGAGATGGTGCCGGTCGGCGCAATCGACAGCAGATGGCTGTTACGCAGCCCATGCTTGCGAATGTCGCTCTTGATGCTCTCGGGCAGCCGCGAGGCGAAACGTGGCGCCGCGAGATACCTATCCGCATCCAGCAACGGGAAGGCGCCCTTCTCGCGCGCAAGGTCTACCGACGCCGCGTAGGCGTCATCGCGCATCGCTTCGGCGATTTTCGCACCCATCTTGCGGGCCTCCCCGCCGTCGTAGCGCAGGCCGAGCATGATCAGCGCATCGCCCAGGCCGGTGAATCCGAGGCCGATGCGGCGCTTGTTCTTCGCCTCTTCGGCCTGTTGCGGCAGCGGCCAGACGGTGACGTCGAGCACGTTGTCGAGCATGCGCACCGCTACCTTCGTCACTTTCGCGAACGCCTCGAAGTCGAACCGCGCCTTCGCGGTAAAAGGCTGGGATACGAACGGCGTCAGATCGATGCTGCCGAGGCAGCAGCAGCCGTACGCCGGAAGAGGTTGCTCGCCACATTGCCCAGTCACGAGACCGTTGAAGATCACCGTGTTTTTGTCTGCTTGTGTCGTATCGTAAACAGGCTCCCGGCCAACTCGGACGATAGATTTCACCTTGCTCGAGAATGTCTGCGTCTTGCGTAGAACCTTATCGCTCACCCACTTCTGATACTTTTCGTTCTTTGTCGGCACCACGAAGCCGATCTCGCGCATAAATCTCTCGCGCGACTCGCCATCGATGATCAGTTCGTAGTCGGCGCTGCACTGATAAACACTCTGACCACCACGGCCATTTGGCAAGAGCTTTTCGCGCGCATTCCGGCGCAGATGGATGCGGCAGAAGATGCCCCAGTTTGCGAGTACCACCTGGACGTCTTTCAGTAACTCCAATCGGCTCGATGCCAAACGTATCGAGCAACTCTGGCTATTGCTGGAGACGTTGACCGTGCCGTCCGCCTGGAAAAGGCCGCGAAGATAACCACGCACGCAATCTTCGCTGCCCTTCCAGACTATTTCGGGAACCCGGTACTTTGTCTCTGCCGAGAATCCAAGATGCTGCAAAAACCTCGCTAGCAAAATAGAACGAACGAATACATGGCTTCGTTCGGGTACGGCCACGGGTTCCGCCCGATACCCCCGAGACGAAAGGGCCAATCCCGTGGTCAGCGTATTGATAAAGGCCGCAACCGCCGGCGCCAATACTCGGTCCTCTCCCCAGAAATTCACGACCGCAGCTTGCTGACCACGGCCACGATTCGTGAAATGTCCATCGCCGGCGATGAGTCCAAGCAAAACACCAAGCTCCAGCGATCCTTGGTTGCCGAACTGTCCCTTTCCCGATTGAATGAGCAGCTGGTCACCCGGCACAAGATCGCGAAGTTTTATTTTTCCACGCCGTGTGTAGAAATCGTGCCATAAGGTCGCCTTGACTTCGTACCCGTCCTCGGTCTCCACCCGATAAATATCTGCTTCTTGTGCAGTCATAAAAGCAGGCACAGCGCTTCGCACACTTGCTCCCTTACTCTCGGCCTCCAGCGCTCTGTTATCTACCGTCACAGCGAGGGGCACGCCTAATTCGCACAACTCGCCGATCGTGACCATTCCATATTGCGTATGCAAGCGCGTATCCGCAGTGACGCAGGGATTCGTCGCTTCCACACTTTCGCAATACGAAAGATTGTCGTCGGCATTCACGCGGTCGATGAAGATCACGCCGGGTTCTGCATGATCGTAGGTCGAATCCATGATCTGCTTCCACAGTTCGCCGGCCTTGACCGTGCGGTAGACCCACAGGCCGTCGGCGCGCTGCCGTGCCGGCGCCGTGCCCTGCCTCTGGGGCGGCACCTTGTGCACCAGATCCCAGTCGCCGTCGGCCTCGACCGCGCGCATGAAGGCATCGGTGACGGCGACGCTCACGTTGAAGTTGCGCAGATCCCCCTTGTCCTTGGCGTGGATGAACTGCTCGATGTCCGGATGATCGCAGCGCAGGATGCCCATCTGCGCACCGCGGCGCGCGCCGGCGGATTCCACCGTTTCGCAGCTCTGGTCGAACACCCGCATATAGGACACCGGGCCGCTTGCACTGCTCTGCGTGCCGCGCACCAGCGCGCCGTGCGGCCGGATCGACGAGAAGTCATAGCCGACCCCGCCGCCACGGCGCATGGTTTCCGCCGCTTCCATCAGCGCGACATAGATCCCGGGCTTGCCGTCCACCGTTTCGGACACCGAATCGCCGACCGGCTGCACGAAACAGTTGATCAGCGTCGCGCTCAATTGCGTGCCGGCAGCCGAATTGATGCGCCCACCGGGGATGAAGCCGTTCTCGAGTGCTTCGAAGAACAGCGGTTCCCATTTGCCCGGATCGGCTTCGACGGCCGCGAGCGCAAGCGCCACGCGGTGGCGCACGTCCTCGATGCTGCGCTCGCCGCCCTTGGCGTACTTCTCCAGCAGCACGTCGATGCTGACCTGCTGCGGCGCTAATACGAGATTGGTGTCGTTGGCTTTCATTTTGTAATGCTAGATTTTACGCGTCCAAATTAAACGTGGCGAGGAACGCCGGCGGGTGGCCTACCCTATACAACCAGCATTCCCCGTTCCCCACGTACCGATCGGTTCCTAAATCATACGGCAAGAGTGGCTAGCTTCCGTTTTTGGCTTCAGGATGCGACCGCTACCAACTTGCGTTTTTCCGTCTCGCCACGTCCGCGATCGGCCAGGAACGCCGCCAGCACTTTCCCCGTATGGGACTGCTTCACAGCTGCGACCTGTTCCGGCATACCCTGCGCCACCAGCCTGCCGCCGCCCTCGCCGCCTTCCGGTCCGAGGTCGATGAGCCAGTCCGCGTCCGCCATCACGTCGAGATTGTGTTCGATGACCACGACCGTATTGCCGGCATCGACCAGGCGGTGCAACACGCGAATCAGTTTTTCCACGTCCGCCATGTGCAAGCCCACGGTCGGCTCGTCGAGCACGTAAAGCGTTTTTCTCCCGCCGGCGCCTGCACCGCGTTTCGGCAAATCGTGCGTGGTCCGGACCTTGGACAACTCGGTGACCAGCTTGATCCGCTGGGCTTCGCCGCCCGACAAGGTCGGGCTCTGCTGCCCGAGCGTGAGGTAGCCCAGCCCGACATCCTGCAACAGGCGCAACGCATGATGGATGACCGGATGCGCGGAGAAGAAATCCACTGCTTCGTCCACGCTCATCTTCAGCACGTCGCCGATCGACTTGCCCTTGTAGCGGACCGCAAGGGTTTCGGGGTTGAAGCGAGCGCCGTTGCACACGTCGCAGGCCACCTTCACGTCGGGCAGGAAGCTCATCTCGATCTTCTGCATGCCCTGCCCTTCGCAGGCATCGCAACGGCCACCCGCCGTGTTGAAGGAGAAGCGGCCCGATTCGAAGCCGCGCATGCGTGCTTCCTGAGTACCCGCGAACAGTTTGCGGATCGCATCCCAGAAGCCGACATACGTGGCCGGGCAGGAGCGCGGGGTCTTGCCGATCGGCGTCTGGTCGACTTCCAGCACCCGGTCGATGGTGTCCCAGCCTTTGAGCGATTTGCATCCGGCCGGTTCGAACGTGGCCTTGTTGCGTTTGTTGCGCTCGCCCACCAGCGCAGCC
The DNA here is from genome assembly GCA_025357235.1 of Betaproteobacteria bacterium. Taxonomy (GTDB): domain Bacteria; phylum Pseudomonadota; class Gammaproteobacteria; order Burkholderiales; family JACQAP01; genus JACQAP01. The sequence goes on along the minus strand of JANXPQ010000485.1, from coordinate 4,512 downwards.
ATGTTGTCATGCAGGATGTCGCGCGCCAGCGTGGACTTGCCGCTGCCGGAGACGCCGGTGACCACGGTCAATCGTGCGAGCGGAAAACGCGCATCGACGCGTTTGAGATTGTGCAGCTCCGCGCCCATCATCTGGATCGCCGGCGTGCGGTTGTCGGTCGGACGCCAGGGCTGCAACGGGTGCAATAGCGGATGCCGCAGGAATTGTCCGGTCAGCGAGGCCGGCGAGCGCATCAACTGCTCGACGTTGCCTTGCGCAATCACTTCGCCGCCGAGACGGCCCGCGCCGGGACCGAGGTCGACGACGTGATGCGCGCGCCGGATGGTGTCCTCGTCATGCTCCACGACCAGCAAGGTATTCCCCTTTTTCTCCAGCTTCTCCAGTGTGTTCAGCAGAATCTGGTTGTCGCGCGGATGCAGGCCGATGGTCGGCTCGTCCAGGATGTAGCACACCCCGCGCAGGTTGGAACCGAGCTGTGCAGCCAGCCTTATGCGTTGCGCCTCCCCGCCGGACAGCGTCGGCGCGGAGCGGTCGAGCGTCAGGTAATCGAGACCGACTTCCGACAGGAAGCCCAGCCGGCTTTTCAGTTCCGCCACCAGGTCGCGCGCGATTTCCAGTTCGCGGCCTTCGAGTCTCAGTGTCCCAACCAGATCCGCCAGTTTGGCGACCGGCAGCATGCCGTAGTCGGCAATCGAACGCTCGCGCCACAATACCGCGAGCGCCTCGGGGTTGAGCCGCTTGCCCTCGCACTCCGGACAAGGCTCGTCGACCTGCAGCCATTCGATCCAGGAATCCAGCACATTGTCTTCGGTGCCGGTGCGCGAGCGCTCTTCGTCCCAGCCCACTTCGTCGATCTGCAATCCGGTGCCGTAGCACGCGGCGCACCAGCCGTGCTTGGAGTTGTAGGAAAACAGGCGCGGGTCGAGTTCCGGGAAACTGCGTGCACAGGATGGGCAGGCGCGCTTGGTCGAGAATACAGTCTCGGTCACGTTGCCTTTGCCGGTCATCAAACCGTCGAGCGGAGAAATCACGTGCGCCACGCCTTTGCCGTGTTCCAGTGCCAGCTTCAGGCCTTCGCGCAATTTCTTTTCATCCACCGCGCTGACATGCAGGTCCGCCACGGGCAGTTCGATCGTGTGTTCCTTGAACCGGTCGATGCGCGGGAACTTCTGCGTCGACAGGAATTCGCCGTCGACGCGCAAATAGGGGAAGCCCTTGTTGTTGGCCCACTTGGCGAGATCGGTATAGACGCCTTTGCGATTCACCACCAATGGCGCCATGAGGCCGATATGTCGGCCTTTGTAGTCGCGCATGATGCGGGCTGCGATCGCGTCCGGACTTTGCGGCTCGATTGGCACCATGCAGTCCGGACAATGCTGCGTGCCGAGCTTCACGAACAACAGGCGCAGGAAGTGATGGATCTCCGTCAACGTACCGACAGTACTCTTGCGCCCGCCGCGGCTGGTGCGCTGCTCGATCGCCACCGTGGGCGGGATGCCGTAGATCGCATCCACGTCCGGGCGCGATGCGACTTGCACGAATTGCCGGGCGTAGGCATTCAACGATTCCAGGTAACGGCGCTGGCCTTCACCGAACACAATGTCGAAGGCCAGCGTGGACTTGCCGCTGCCGGACACGCCGGTGATTACGGTGAACTTGCCGCGTGGCAGCGAGAGGTCGATGTTCTTCAGGTTGTGCTCGCGGGCGTTGTGAATTTCTATCGACGGATGCAGCGCAACGGGCGCGGGGCGCAAACCACCGGGCGCTTGCTGCGCAAAAGCACCTTTTTCGATGGCCTGCTCGTATTCCTTCAAGGCGACGCCGGTATGCGATCTGGTGTCGCCTCTGATCTGTCCGGGCGTGCCCATGAAAACGATTTCGCCGCCGGCTTCGCCACCTTCCGGACCGAGGTCGATGATCCAGTCGCAGGCCGCAATGACGTCGAGGTTGTGCTCGATCACCAGCAGTGAAAGTCCCGCTTCGACGAGTCGCCGGAACGAACGCAACAGTTTCGCGATGTCCTCGAAATGCAAACCGGTCGTGGGCTCGTCGAACAGGAACAGCGAGCCCTTGGTGCGCGATGCATGGGGGGATGCGGCCAGTCTCGCCGCTTCCGTCAGGTGGCCCGCGAGTTTAAGGCGCTGCGCTTCACCACCCGACAAAGTCGGCACCGGCTGGCCGAGGCGCAGATATTCGAGACCGACTTCGGCCAGCGGACGCAAGGTGCGCAGGACTTCGGGAGAAGCGGCGAAGTACTCGACCGCTTCCGACACCGTCAAGTCGAGCACATCAGCGATGCTTTTCGCCTGCATGCCATCGGGCGCGATCGTGACTTCCAGCAATTCCGGCCGATAACGCCGGCCGTCGCAATCGGGACAGCGCAAGTAGACGTCGGACAGGAACTGCATCTCGACATGCTCGAATCCGTTGCCGCCGCAGGTCGGGCAGCGGCCGTCGCCGGAATTGAAGCTGAACATGCCGGGCTTGTAGGCGCGCTCTTTTGCCATCGGCGATCTCGCGAACAGGTCGCGGATCGCATCGAAGGCGCCGACGTAACTGGCGGGGTTGGAGCGCGTCGTGCGCCCGATCGGCGTCTGGTCCACCATGACCACGTCGCCGATCAGGTCCGCCCCGGCCAGCGCCTTGTGTGCGCCAGCCGCTTCCGAAGGTTTGCCTTTGTGTTTCAGCAGCGCCGGATGCAATACGTTCTGCACCAGCGTGGATTTGCCCGACACCGATACGCCGGTCACGCAGACCAGACGGTTGAGCGGGATCGCGACGTCGATATTTTTAAGGTTGTGCTCGATTACGCCGAGAATTTCCAGGCGCGGATCTTCCGGTTTCACCGGAATGTGCTTCAAGCCGGCGTCCGCGCGCCGGCGTCCGGCCAGGTATTCGCCGGTCAATGATTTGGGGGTTGCCGCCAGCGCGGAGGGCCGGTCGAAGAACACGATCTCGCCGCCCTTTTCGCCCGGCCCCGGCCCCATGTCGAGAATGCGGTCGGCCGCGAACATGATTTGCGGATCGTGCTCGACCACCACCAGTGAATTGCCGGCATCGCGTAATTTCTGCATGACCGCGATCACGCGGCCCATATCGCGCGGATGCAGACCGATCGACGGTTCGTCCAGCACGAACAGTGTATTGGTCAGCGACGTGCCGAGCGCAGTGGTCAGGTTGATGCGCTGGACTTCGCCGCCGGACAGCGTGCGCGACTGGCGATCGAGCGTCAGGTAACCGAGGCCGACTTCCTGCAGGTAGGAAAGGCGCGTGCGGGTCTCACCAAGCAACAGCTCTGTGGCCTCGTCCAAGGCGACTGTCGGAAGATGAACAGACGCAAAGAACTTTGCGCAACGATCCACCGGCAACTGCATCAGGTCATGGACGGTCAGACCGGGCACGTCATGCAGTTGCGTGTCGTTCCAAGCCACGTCCTTCGGACGATAACGCATGCGCGGCTCAAGCACCGCATCCGCATCCTGCTTGTTGCCGACGCGCCACAACAGCGCATCCGGCTTCAGGCGGCTGCCTTCGCAAGCCGTGCACGGCGTGTACGCTCGATAGCGCGACAGCAGCACGCGGATGTGCATCTTGTACGACTTGCTCTCCAGCCAGTCGAAGTAATGCTTCACGCCATACCAGACCCCGGGCCAGGATTCTTTCCAGCTCACCCATTCCGGTTCGCCGTCGATGACCCAGCTCTTCTGCGCGGCACTCAGATTCCGCCAGGGCTTGTCGAGCGGGATGCCGCGCTTCTTCGCGTACTTGACGAGATCGTCCTGGCATTCCTTGAAGCTCTGCGTCTGCCACGGCTTCACCGCGCCGCCGCCGAGAGTCTTCGATTCGTCGGGAATCACCAGTCCGTAATCAACGCCGATGACGCGGCCGAAACCACGGCACACGTCGCACGCACCCACCGGGGAATTGAACGAGAACGTGCTCTGGCTGGGTTCGCGATAGTGGATGTCGCAGTCGGGGCAGTGCAAAGCCGTGGAATACTTCCACGGCTTTGCAGGGGCGCCCGACTTCGCTGGATACCGGGCTTCGCCCATAAGGGGCGAGGGAAACATCGCTTAACGCCTCCTCATGTGCGATGGGCTGCACACTTACGTGGCCGTTGCCGACTCGCAGGGCGGCCTCGAGCGCTTCGATGACACGTGCGCGCTCCGTAGACGACATGCGGAAGCGATCCTGCACGACCTCGATCCTGTCCTTCGACTTCGAATGGATGCGGGTGTAGCCCTGGCCTTCGAGCAACTGCAGGATTTCCGTTTCGGAGAAATTTTTCGGGATGTCGACCGGGAACGTTACGATCAGGCGTGGATCGTCGGCGTGTTGGGCCCTCGCCTGCAGGTCCGCGTAAATGGAATCGGGATTGTCGCGGCGCACGGGCCGGGAGCAGCCGCGGCAATAGAGTTGCGATGCGCGCGCCAAGAGCAGCTTCAGGTAATCGGCCAGTTCCGTCATCGTCCCGACGGTGGAGCGCGACGTCCGCACCGGGTTGGTCTGGTC
>JANXPQ010000421.1 GCA_025357235.1 Betaproteobacteria bacterium | reverse complement strand
AACTGGACGTCTACCAAGACCAGTTCGTCCGCAAGATCGCCGACCTGCTCCTGGTCTCAAACGCGGAGTGCATGCTGGCAAAACAAAGAGCCAGGAGTTAATCAGGTACGAGGTTCGAGAGAGAAGCGCCTGAATCCACTCGGCCCTCGTACCTTTTTAGGGAACCTTCCCCAGCTCCGCGCGCAAATCGCGCAGATGCGCGGCCGTTTCCGTGTCTTTCGTGCGTTTGATCGCGTCGTCCAGCTTTGCGTACAGATGCGCAACGCCGGAGCGAAGTGAAGAACGAAACTCGCTGGGCCGGCCGCGCTCGCGGCGGTATTCCTTGGCGACGTCGGCGAGGGGAGATGTCGCAGTGCGCGTCAAGGATAAATCGCGCCCTGGCCCGTGTATCGAACCGTCATCGAGTAATTTCTTCATGTCGATCGAGGTGGAAGGTCCCTGCGGATCGTTGGTCGCGCCGGTTGCCACCAGCAGCAACGTCACGTAGTTGCGCTGCAGTTCGCGGCGGTAGAGTTCGACCACCGGCTTTTTCGCGTCGAGTTCCTTGAACAACCCGTCGTTCAAATCCACCAGCATGTCCATGCCGGCATAGCCTTTGCCGGCCGGCGCCGCCTGATGCGCCTCGGCCATGCGCTGAAACACGCCCGGATCCAGGATCTGCCGCATCAGCTGCACGTTGGCCCCCTGCAATGCATCCGAGCCACCGGAGGGACCGATACGCCTCAACACCTCGCCATTGAGCAATGGCCGCGGCGTTGTCCATCCCTTTTCGATCAGGAATTTCACGGCCGCGCGCTGGCGTTCCGGTTCAACCGGCTTGAACGGCGCCGATCCGCGCCCCGCCTGGTAGCGTGTTTCCTCGACACCGCCGACGATCTTCGCCACTGCAGCCAGTTCCCGATAACGCTGCACCATCAGCGACTGGTACATCTCGCGCAGGCGCGTAAAGTCCCCGCCGCGCTTGGTCGTGGCCGGAATCAGCAGCGGCATGACCCGGTCGATGTTGCGCAGGCCCAACTCGGCCGATTCGATCGGATCCCCGCCGACGACGTTGGTATTGACCTTCGGATCGATGGTCGCGTAATCGTCCTCGCCGCCGAAGCGCAGCATCGGATCGTCGACCTGCCTGGAGGCCAGTTCATCCAGATGGGGCCATTCATGGTCGCAGCTCATGCCGTTGGAAAAGGATCGATAGCCCCATTCAATCGCAAAATAATCGTAAGGCCCGAACTTCGGCAGCAGGAAGGCGTCGTCTCCGGGTTGCGCGACGTAGTTGAGCCGCGCGTAATCCATGATCGATGCGGAAGTCCCCCACTTCTGCGTCCATTCGCGATTGCGCAGTTGCGCCACGGAATACGAGGAATGCCCCTTGAAATTGTGACGCAGCCCGAGCGCATGTCCGATTTCGTGCGCGACGACATAGCGCAGCATATCGCCGACCACGTCATCGGGCAGCGGCAGCTTCTGCGCCTTCGGGTTCAGCGGCGAGACCTGGGTGAAGTACCAGGTTTCGACCAGCCTGAGCACGTCGTGCCAGAAGATGGCGTGCGAGGAAATGACTTCGCCACTGCGAGGATCGACCACTGCCGGCCCCATCGCGTTCTGGCGCCCGCTAGGCGTCCAGCGGACCACGTTGTAGCGCACATCCTCCGCATCCCAGTTGGGATCTTCCTCCGGCGACGGAGCATCGCGCGCCAGGATGGCATTGCTGAATCCTGCCTTTTCGAACACCTTCTGCCAGTCCTCGATGCCATTCTTGATGAACGGACGCCATTTTTCCGGCACCTCGTCGCTGATATAGAAAAGGATCGGTTTGACCGGATCGGACAATTCGGCTTCGGGATCCTTTTTCTGCAACCGGTAGCGCTGGATGAAGGCGCGCCGCACCTTGCCATGGTCATTGGTTCCATAGTCGTCGAACGGCACCGAGAAATAGCCGACACGATCGTCCGCAAATCGCGGATCCATCGGCTCTTCGGGCAGCAGCAGCCAGCTGGTATGAAAGATGAAGCCCAGTGTGGACGGCACGCGATCGGATTCGTCCTCGACTTGCTTGCGCAGTTCGGTGGCCGACGGCACCCAGGTCTGCTGGAAACGGATGTCGATGTTCTGCGGAAAGGCCTTCACGCTTTCGATGAAGGAGCGCTTCGGATCGACCGCATTCATGTGGAAATATTGCATGAACTCGAGCGCGAAACCGTCCGGGACTTCGCTGACAAAGAATGCGGTGATGTCGATTACCGGTGCGTTGCCCGGCCCTTCCATGATGATGTCGAAAGCCTTGATGACCGTGCGCAGCGAGGCCGATTCCACCCCGCGCTGCAGGCTGGACATGTTCTGCGCCCACATCTCGTAGCGCACGTTCTCGAGGTAGAGTTTGTTGCCGCGGCGCACCCAGCGGATGACGCGGTTGTCCACCACCGAACCCGGAGCGACGAAGTCGCTGCCGGTGGACAACGCCGCGAACTCGGTGTTGAGGAGCATGTCCCGGTTCAGCATCTTGGCCGGGATCTCGAACATCACGTGGTCGCAGATCACGTGGACCTTGAACACGCCGGTCACGGTTTCGACCTTCTGGTCCATGCCCGCGGGACAGGAGGCTACCATCGCCGAAGTCATGGCGAGGGCCGGATGGCCCAGCATTGCCGCGAACAACAGCAAAATCAGGAAGAAAATCCTTCTCATCGTGCCCATGTTACCCCTCGCACACGCGGAACCGAAGCATGGCCGGACGGGGTACGCCCGCCCGAAAAAAACGGGCCGACCAGAATATGTCAGCCCGCTTCCATCGTGCCGCCGATTACTTCTTGGCGTCATCCGCAGCGCGGCTGGCCTTGTCGGCCTTGCCGGCGGACTTGACCTTGCCGTCGTCGACATTGATCATTTGTAATCTCCTAGCGAACCAGTTTCAAGTTTGTCGAATTGTCATCCACGGCCATGCGGGCCGATAAAGCCTTCGCTAAGCCTTTTTTTCTTGCTTTTTTTGGGCCGGCTTGACCGACCTATACGACCAGATTCCCCGATCGGATGCAGCTCCGGAGATCAGGAAGACCATTGCACACGCTAAGGATCACTCGAAATTCCCCGCCTGACGATTGAATTTACGGTATCCGAACATCGATGGCCTGACAGCATCATGTTCAGTCGAACATCCGTATCCCCGATCCAGCTTGCAGACCCGCCGCCGACGCACTCCCGGCGGAAGATCGCGGGGCGCATTATGCCCGGGATATGCATCGCCCATCGAACTCTCGCGGCGGTCGTTGCGCAACTCCCTAGGGCCTGTGCGGTGTCGGTACCTCCGCTTCGCTGCAACGCGCTGCCCATCCCGTCATCGAGACCCGTCGCGCATCGTTCATTTCCGTGAGGTAGCGGTTCTGGACAAAGTAGGCTTCCTGCTCGGCAGCATTGCGACGCACGCAATTACTGGAACCCAGGTCGAACCGGCCGCTGACGGCCTGCGCATGATGAACCAGTTCGTGCAGCAGGATCGAGCGATCGAAGGTATTGTCGACCACATTGAGCTTCTCGTCGATGAAGACGCCGAAAGTCGGGTCATAGATCGCCCTGATCGCGCAGGCGCTCTGGCAGAAGCGCTCCTGGATTTCCGATTGCGCCACCCGGTGTACCTGCGGCGGAACGGTGGGCGGCGCATAACCGGCCAGCAAATGGATGGTGGCGAACAATTCCGCGATCAACGATGACATCGTCCGCCTCCCTGAAATCGGACCGCAATCAATTCGCCATCGGGCAATGCAGGCGGGCAAGCGCGATCGTTGAACATTCAGTCGCCATTGTACGGCGCGGACGCCACCGGCTTGAACGCGCCATCGTCATCGGCGCACTTGCCGGCCCAGCCCGCCGCCAACGCACGGCGCGACGCGTGGATCTCCGAAAGATAGCGGTTCTGGATTTCGTAGGCTTCGAGCTCCTCGGAAATGCGCCGGCTGCAAAAACTCCTGACGATGCCGAACTTGTCCGTGGTTTTCTGCAGATGATGCACCAGCTCATGCAGCAGGATCGAGCGGTCGAAGGCATCGTTCTGCAAGTCCAGCGTTTCGTCGACGAGAACGCCCGCATCCGGATGATAGAAGGCCTTGATGCGGCATGGCCGGCCGTCACACAACCGGCGCTGGATCTCGGTTTGCGACAGGGCATGAACCTCGGGCAGGACGGCCGGGATCGGGTAGGCCGATAGGAGCCTGATGGCGGCGAATAACTCCACCATCAGCGAAACCAAAGCGGATTGATCCAAGGCCACTCCTCGTGAGCGTCCTCCCCCTGCCGCATTACATCAGCCGATGCGCAGGTCCGTCAATCGTCGCAGTGTGCGCGCCACGCATTGACATTGACGCGATGAGGGTCATGCATCTCTTCAAGGTAGCGGTTCTGGATGTTATAGGCCTCGCGCTCGGCCGCATACCAGCGGTCGCACTGGGAAGGAATTTTCTGGAACGTGCCGCTGACCCGCTGCACGTGATGGACCAGTTCGTGCAAGAGCACGGAGCGCGCGAACTCGTCATTGGCCAGGTTGAACGCCTCGTCGAGGTAGACGCCTTCTCCCGGCGCGTAGAACGCCTGAGCCGAGCAAGTGCCGTTGCAAAAGCGCTGTTGAATTTCGGCCAGGGGCGCCTGATGGATTTCGGGCAGATCCTTCGTAATCGGATAACCCGACACCGAATGGATGGAGGCCAGTAACTGCAATGCCAGCGATGCGAGAGAAAGTGAGTCCATGTCTTGCCCCTGGACCGGCGTTCCCCCCGACCCCGCCGGGCCGGAAAATATCTAGTTAAGCTCTCTTCTTGAACTATTGTAATGCAATAACCAGGCCAATGCTTCCCGAGGGCCTCAACCGTAAAATTTACAGGGAAATGCACGATTTCAGTGCATCGTGCGGAGGTCGGCACCGGCATCGCATGTCATTCTTATCGATATGACCGTCGGACAATGCCGGTTGAATTCAGGAAATCGAGACCCGGCTTGCTGCGGGCATTTTCAGCCCTATTCCCCTGTCAGCCAAACCACGCGTTGGCCGCTGCCGTGCTCGCGGGACAATATCGGCTGCAGCCATTTCAGCATCGACCGCGCTTCCGGTTCGAAACCGAAGGGCGGATTCACCACCAGCATTCCGCACCCGCGCATGCCCTCGCTGTAACCATCGGGGAGCACGGAAAGCTCGAGTTGCAGGATCTTCCTGATGCCCGTTTCGGCCATTCCGCGCTCGAATGCGCGCATCGCGAGCGGCTCCATCAGCGGATACCAGAGCGCATAGACGCCGGTGGCGAAACGCCGGTGCGCCTCCACCAGGCCTTCCGTCAATCGGGCGAATTCCCGCGCACGGTCGAATGAAGAATCGATGAAGATCAGGCCGCGCCGCTCTTTCGGCGGGAGGAAGGCCCTGAGCGACTGGTATCCATCCATCAAATGCACGGTCGTCTGGCGATCGCCGCCGAACAGGCCGCCGAGATTTTCGCAATCCTTCTTGTTGAGTTCGACCAGCACCAGGCGATCGACCGGCCGCAGCAGCCGGCGCACGATGCGCGGCGAGCCGGGATAAAAGCGCAGCGCGGTGCCGGCGTTCTCGCCCCTTATTGCCTCGAAATACGGAATGAATTCATCGGGCACATCCTTTCTTCCCCAGATCATGGCGATGCCGTCCCTGAACTCCGCGTTCTTGAGGGCCCATTCGTGGGTGAGGTCGTAGCGGCCTATGCCCGCATGGGTATCGAGCACGAGGAACGGCTTGTCTTTCTTCTCGAGCGCGAGCACCAGGCGGGTAAGCAGCGAATGCTTGAAAACATCGGTGAAATTGCCGGCATGGAAAAGATGTCGGTAGGCGAGCATGGATTCGAATCCGGATCAGACGTGGAAAAGCGAATTACCGGGGCGTTCCGGAAGGCAGAGCGGCTGCATGCGGCCGGTTTGGGGCAAGGTTGAAGTCATGGGATAATCGGCCCGTCTTTCAACAGGAACCCAACGCAGGAATATTGTCATGGCCGCCGAGAATACACCCGAACTCAAGATGGACCCCGCGAACCTGTATCGCGAGGAAATCTTCACCGATCGCAAGATAGGCACCATCCGCGTAATGACTCCGGTCAAGCACGACAGTTCAGTCGATTCCGCCCGCAAGGTGGTCTATGTGGGCGAAACCCAGCTCATGACGCCGGTGGGCGCACTGCCCCTGGCATTCGAAGTCGAAGCCGATTCCCTCGGCCAGGCAGCGGAGAAATTTGCCGAAGCCGCCGCCGTGGCGGTAGAACGCGCGGTCAAGGAATTGCAGGAGATGCGCCGGCAGCAGAGCTCCTCGATCGTCATCCCCGAAGGCATGCCCGGCGGATTCGGCGGGCCCGGCGGATTGCCGGGAAAGATCAAGTTGCCGTGACGCGCCGCTGGCACGCGGCAGCGGGCTGAGCTGAAGCTGGCACCCTCCCTCCGGGGACAAGCCGAAAAATTTTCCCCAGGAATTCCCCCGCCATGAAGCAGGATCCGCGTTTCCCGAACCTGTTCATCCTCGATCATCCGCTGATCCAGCACAAGCTCACCCATATGCGGGACAAGACGACGTCCACGCGGACGTTCCGCGAATTGCTGCGCGAAATCACCTTGCTGATGGGCTATGAAGTCACGCGCAACCTCCCGCTCACCACGCGCGCGATCGAAACACCGATGACGTCCATGCAGGCGCCGGTCATTGCCGGAAAGAAGCTTGCGATCGTGCCGGTGCTGCGCGCGGGCATCGGCATGGCAGACGGACTCCAGGAGCTGATCCCCTCAGCCCGCATTGGGCACATCGGGCTCTATCGCGACGAAAACCATCGACCCGTCGAATATCTGGTGCGGCTGCCGGAAGTGGAAGGCCGCATCTTCATATTGTGCGACCCGATGATCGGCACCGGCTATTCCGCCGCCCATGCGGTGAAAGTGCTGAAGGATCGCGGCGTGCCGGCGAAAGACATTCTGTTTCTCGCCCTGGTGGCATCGCCCGAAGGCGTCACCGTCTTTTACGAGCAGCATCCCGACGTGCCCATGTTCGTTGCCGCGCTCGACGATCATCTCGATGAGCATGCCTATATCGTTCCGGGACTGGGTGATGCGGGGGATCGGCTGTTTGGAACCAAGAATTGAGAAGACCAGAGGAAAGTTGAAACATACAAGGAAAGGTAAGTGCGGGAGGCAGTTGCCCTGAAACCTTTTCTCTTTCCTCTTTCAACTTTCCTCTGGGAGTTCACTCACCATAGGTGAGTGAGCGCGCCTTCCCCCAGAACACCCGGTAGGAAAACACCGTGTAGCCGATGATCATCGGCAGCACGACGCAGGTGCCAACGAAGACGAACATCAGCGATTCCCGCGCGGCGGCGGCCTGCCAGATCGTCATGCGGTCCACCACCAGATACGGGAACAGGCTGTAGGCAAGACCCGCGAACGCGAACACGAAAATCCAGACCGACAACACGAAGGGCAGCCATTCGCGCTTCGAGCTTCCGCGCTGCAGTCTCGTCACCGACACCAGGATGCCGGCGAATGCAGCCGCCGACAGAAGCGGCAACGGCGACAGCCACAACAAGCGTGGCCAGGCGAACCATTTTTCCATGATGCCGGCGCTGGCAAACGGCGTAGCCAGGCTGATTGCCGCGACGCCCGCGGCCGCGAGGAATGCCGCGGCCTTGCTCCACCTGAGCGCGCGCTTGTGCAGGTCGCCCTCGGTCTTGATCGCCAGCCAGGTCGCGCCGAGCAACGCATAGGCGCCGGCAAGGCCGACGCCCACCAGCAACTCGAACGCGATGAACAGCGGCCCTTCCCGGAAACCGGTGATGACGCCGGCCAGCATTGCACCCTGCGCTATGGCGGTACCAAGAGAACCGGCGAAGAACAGGTGGTTCCACATCGACTGGTGCCAACCCGAGGCCTTGACGCGGAATTCGAAAGCCACGCCGCGCAGGATCAGCGAAATCAGCATCGCGGCCACTTCCAGGTACAGCGAAGGCAGGATGACGCCGTGCGCATGCGGAAACGCCACCAGCAGGATGCCCACGCCCAGCACCAGCCAGGTTTCGTTGGCATCCCAGAACGGGCCGATGGAAGCCACCATCATGTCCTGTTCCGTGCGTGTCGCGAGCGGCAGCAGGATGCCGACGCCGAGATCGAAACCGTCTAGGATCACGTAGGCCAGGATGGCCAGGCCCATCAGCAGGGTGAAGATCAACGGCAGGTCGAGTTGCATCGTCACAGCACCTGCGGACCCAGCGCGCCGGGCGCGGGCACGTCGCGGCCCTTGCCCTCGGCTTCCTTGCGCGCCACTTGCGTAAGCACGACCATGTAGGAAATGAGCAGCAGCCCGTACACCAACGCGTAACCGATGAGCGTCGTCGCGATGTACGGCGCCGGCACACTCGACGCGGTATCCGCGGTCAAGATGACGCCGTAGACGATGTAGGGCTGACGGCCGATTTCCGTTGTCAGCCACCCTGCCAGCACCGCGATCCATCCGGAGAAGGTCATGCCGGTATACAGCCACAACAGCCAGTGCGGGAATTCACGGCGCCGCAACAGATGCAGGGCACCGAGCCAGGACGCCGCCAGCATCAGCATGCCCACGCCGACCATGATGCGGAAAGTCCAGAACACCGTCGCCACGGGCGGGTGCTTGTCGCCGAATTCGGCAAGACCCTTCAATTCACCGTCGAGATTGTGCGTGAGGATCAGGCTTGCGCCCTTCGGCACGGAAATGGCGTAGTCGTTGCTGCGCGACTGCTTGTTGGGCCAGGCGAACAGCATCAGCGGCGCGCCGCGCTCGGTTTCCCAGATCGCCTCGATCGCGGCGATTTTGGCGGGCTGGAGCTCGAGCGTGTTCAGTCCATGCTGGTCGCCGACCCAGATCTGTACCGGCATCAGTACCGCTGCCACCGCCACGGCGAGCCGCAACATGCGCGCGGCAGGTTCGAACTGGCGGTTGCGCAACAGCTGGAAGGCCGAGATGCCGGCAACCAGGAACGCCGCCGTCAGTCCGGAGGCAATCATCATGTGCGCGAGGCGATACGGAAAACTCGGATTGAAAATCACCGCCATCCAGCTGGTGGCATGCAACTGGCCGTCGATCACCTCGTAACCCTGCGGCGTCTGCATCCAGGAATTGAGCGCGAGGATCCAGAACGCCGAAGCGGATGTGCCTATCGCCACCAGAAACGCCGACAGGGTATGCATCCACGCCGGCACCCGGTCGCGGCCGAACAGCATGACGCCGAGAAAAGTGGCTTCCAGAAAAAATGCCGTCAGCACTTCATAGCCCAGCAACGGGCCGGCTATGTTGCCGGCCTTGCTCATGAAGCCCGGCCAGTTGGTGCCGAACTGGAAGCTCATCGTAATGCCGGAAACCACGCCCAGCGCGAACGACAGCGCGAACACCTTCACCCAGAGCCTGTACGCCGTCTTGCACCATGCGTCGCCCGCGAACTCGATACGCACGCGCAGGTAAACGAGAATCCAGGCCAGCGCGATGGTGATGCTGGGAAAAAGGATGTGGAAGCCGATGTTCAGGCCGAACTGGGCTCGAGCCAGGAGGAGCGGATCTGCGGACATGGCGATCCTGAAGATGCGAGCCGCCAGTTTAGCGCTTATCCACGCGCAACTTTCCCATCGGGAAATCCACTGTGTCCCGCCTCACGGCGCCGCTCATAGCGGCCGCCGGCTTGACTATATGCATATATGTATGCACACTGCAACGATGCGCAAACAAGCGGCCAAGTCATCCGGCAAACATTCCGGCCATCGCAGCAGAGGCAACGTGTCCGCCACTGCCACAGCGGACTCGCAGCGCATCGACGATGCCGCACCGCGCGGCAAGACCCGGCTGACGATGTATCTCGACATGGCGGTAGTCGAATACTTTCGTTCGCGCGCCGGTGGCCGGGGCTACCAGACGCTGATCAACGAGGCGCTCAAGCGCGCGATCGAACAGGAAAACCTGGAAAACGTTTTGCGCCGGGTGATCCGCGAAGAAGCGCATCCCTACCAGGCTGGAAAAGGCAAGACTTGAGCGGGCACCTGTTCGCGCCGCTGGCATTTGCTTCCCGGTGCGGCCGCCGATGATCGTATTTCGCGACGAATGGAAGGCATTCGCCATGCCCGCCGCGGTGCTGGTCATGGCCGGCATCGCGGCTTCGATCAGCCAGAGATTTTCCACGACGCTGGGCAATTTCGGCGTGTTCGGGCCTTACGCCGTACTCATCATCGGCACGGCGATTGCCCTGTGGTTCAATCGCGGCCGCGCATTCATCGCGCTGATTTCGCTGCTGGTTGCCTTCATTGCCTATCGCATTTCCCTGAGTTTCGATGAGGATTATTTTCCTGCCCGTGCCGTCCTCACCGCCGCAGCCATTTTCGTGCCGGCCAACATCCTGCTGGTGCTGGTACTGCGGGAGCGCGGCATCGTTTATTTCCGCAACTACCGTTGGTTCCTGCTGGGCCTGACCGAAATACTGGTCACAGCCTGGATCGCGACCGCGGGCCACTCCGCATTGTCGGGCACGGCATGGCATGCGGCGCTGGATCACTGGGCGCTCAGGGCCACCCCCACTCCGCTGCTCGGCCGCGTGTTCATCGTGGCTGCGTTCGTGATGGCGCTGCGCAACGCGTGGTCCGAGCGCCTGCCGCTCGATGTCGGCATGGCTGGCGCACTGATCGCCTTTTTCATTGCCTGCGAATGGCCGAACCTGACCGTGGTGTATGGCGTGTTCGTGTTCGCTGCTGGGGCCATGCTGCTGCTGGCGGTGCTGCAGGAATCGCACCGCATGGCATTTCGCGACGAACTCACCGGCCTGCCGAGCCGGCGCGCGCTGCAGGAGCGGCTCGTCGCGCTTGGACCTTCCTTCGCGATCGCCATGGTCGACGTCGACCACTTCAAGAAATTCAACGACACGCACGGCCACGATGTTGGCGACCAGGTGCTGAAAATGGTCGGGGCGCGACTGGCTGATGTCGATGGCGGGGGCAAGGCATACCGTTACGGAGGCGAAGAATTCGCGGTTGTATTTCCCGACCAGAATACGGATGACGCACGACCTCATCTCGAAGCGCTCCGGCAAAACATCGAGGAGTACAAGATGTTGGTGCGCACCGAACAGCAGCGGCGCAACGAAGCGCGCCGGGACCAGGACCGGCGCACGATGACAAAATCCGCCTTCGCATTGGCGCATCCCGACGCGCCGCCACTGCGATCGAACCGCGCGGAAACATTGTCGGTCACCGTCAGCATCGGCGTCGCGCAACGTACCGAATTGCTGGAAACCCCTGAAGCGGTCATCCGTCTGGCCGACGAGGCGTTGTACCGGGCCAAGGGAGCGGGCCGCAACCGCGTCAGCACGTAAATGCAGTGATTGGTGATTGGTAACTGGTGATTGGCAATACCGGAATAAAAAAGGCCGCAACGCGGCCTCTTCTCTTACTAATCACCAATCACTAATCACCAATCACCGCCCTTACTTCACCCCGTACTTCGCGCGGTAGTGCTGCCCCAGCACCTTGCGAGTCTGCCGGTTGACTTGCGAATTCGGCGGGGATTGCACCTTGTTCCGCGATGCCTTGGGAGCAGCCGGCTTAACGGGCTTGGCCTTCAACCGCCTCCCCCTGCAATTGTGCGCGCAACGCAGTCTTCAAAACCTTGCCGTAATTGTTCTTCGGCAAATCGGGCACGAAACGATAACTCTTCGGCCGCTTGAAGCGGGCGATATGGTTCAGGCATAGCGCATCGAGTTCCTGTTCGCGAACGCTGGAGCCGTCATGCACGACTATGAAGGCGATCACTTCCTCGCCCCACTCCTGGTGCGGCCGCCCGACCACCGAGACCTCACTGACCGCCGGATGCAGCAACAACACTTCCTCGACTTCACGCGGATAGATGTTGGAGCCGCCGCTGATGATCATGTCCTTGGAGCGGTCGCGCAACGTCAGGAAGCCGTCTTCATCGAATGATCCGACGTCGCCAGTATGCAGCCAGCCGTTGCGCAGCGTTTCCATGCTGGCATCCGGATTGCGCCAATAGCCGCGCATGACGGTGTCGCCGCGCACCAGGACTTCGCCGATCTCGCCGGCCTGCAGCGCCTGGTCCTGCGCATCGGCGACGCGGACTTCCACGGGCGGCTGGGCGACGCCGACCGAGGCCAGCCGTTCCTCGTAGCGCGGGTGGTTGCGCTCGCCGATATGGAATTTCGACAGCGCGGTAATCGTCATCGGCGATTCACCCTGGCCGTAGATCTGCGCAAAACGCGGCCCCATCGCATCCAGCGCGGCCTTGATGTCCCGCAGGTACATCGGCCCGCCGCCGTAGACGATGGTTTTCAATCCGTCCAGCGCAGGTGCGTGCTTGCGCGCATGCGCGACCATGCGATGAACCATCGTCGGCGCGGCGAACATCGTCACGCCGCTCCAGCGCCGGCAGAGCTGGAATATTTCCGCCGGTTCGAAATGCCCGCTCTCCGGGATGACCTGGTTCGCCCCGACCAGCATGTGCGGAAAGTTGTATTGTCCGGAGCCGTGCGACATCGGCGCGGCATGCAAGACGCAATCCCCTGGCGCAATACCCTCGACCACCGAGAAATAGGAAAGCGCCATGCACACCAGATTGCGATGCGTGATCATCACGCCCTTCGGCCGCCCGGTCGTGCCGCTGGTATAGAACAGCCACGCCACGTCGTCCGGCGCTGTTTCGCTCATTGCGATGTTCGGCTCCGCGCGATACAGCGCCGTGTAATCCGGCGAAGCGACCTCGATCACGCGCTCCAGCGCGGGAAGGTTGGCGCGCAGTGCTGCCAAAGGGTGCGCGAGGTCAGACGATGCGAAGCAAACCCGGGCGCGGGAATTCTGCAGGATGAACTCAAGTTCCTTCGGATGAAGCTTGGCGTTCATCGGCACTGTCGTCAGCCCCGCATACCAGGCCGCATACCAGATTTCGACATACTGGGGACAGTTGCCCATCGCAAGTGCCACGCAATCGCCCGGGACCAGGCCCAGGGAATGGCGAAAGGCGGCTGCCATGGCGGCAACCCGACTCATGAGATCGCCGTAGTTGATCCATTCGCTTTCGCCAACGGAAACCGCGGGCCGGCCAGGAAATGTGCGCGCCGAGCGGGCAAGAAAATTAGCGAGATTCATGATTAAGGGGCGAGGGATTGGGGAATGATTCTCAGCGCTCGGCATTCGCCGTTGCGCATTTCCTTTCCTCTTTCCTCTTTTACCTTTTACCTGCTTTCATCCCGCATTGCCCGACCCTACACCAAGTCCGCCGGCGTAGCGCTTGTCCCAGATGTCGTGCCCGTGCGAGAAATCGTTCTTGCCGGTCTTGTCTTCGCCGCGCATCAGCCACAGCGGCTGGTCGTAAATATTGAACGGCGCATTATCCCGGCGCTGGTCTCGCAGCGAACGGTCGTAGTGCGAAGTCGCCGGCATGTAACGCATGATCAGCGCCGCGCGGCGCTGTCCAGAATGATTGGCCAGCGAGCCGTGGATCATGCGCACGTCGTGCAGCGACATCTGGCCCGGTTCGAGTTCGACGTTCACCGACTTCGATTCGTCGAACTGGTCGCGGTCGAGTTCCAGGTTCAGCACGAGATCCTTGCGATCGCTGACGTGGTGTTTGTACAACTCCCTGCGCTTGTGCGACCCCGGAATGAAGCGCATGCAACCGTTCGCCGTCGACACCGGATCGATCGCGATCCAGACCGAGCAGGTCGCCAGCGGACGCATCGGCCAGTATTCTCCGTCCTGGTGCCAGGGCACTTCCCTTCCCTTGACCGGCGGCTTGCACAGGATCCGGCTGATCCACAGCATGATGTCCGGTCCGATGATCTGCTCCATCATGTCCAGCACGACCGGATGCCGGGCTGCGGCCATGAACGGGTTCATCTCCGGCCCGGAGGTCGGCGGCAGCATGTGCGGATTGGCGAGATCTTCCTGGGCAACGTCGGTATAGGTAGCCAGCACGCGGTCGAGGCTCTCGCGCAGGCGTTGCAGCAGCGGGTCGGGCAGGCGATAACGGGAAAAGACGTATCCGTGTTCGTGGTAATGCGCGAGTTCATCGGCGCTCAATGCCGCGTTCATGTTCTGTTTGTAAGGTAGTCGACAGGGAAGCCGATGCTAGCACAAGCCTCTCGCTCGATAACGCTGCGCCGCATCGGCGCCCGGATCGATTCTGCGCATCGGAACGCCACGGATCGCAATGGGGTCGCCGCGCGTGGTCGATTGCGGTAATCTTTTGCCCTCTGCGTGCCGGTCGGTCTGCCGGCGTGCAGCGACGGCCGGCCTTAAGACCGGTCTCAAAGTCATCCACGCATCGAATAAACGGAGAAAAACATGAAACTGGTAAAGGGACTTTTGTCATTGCTGCTTGCGCTGCCGGCAGCGCCGCTGTTTGCCGCCAAAGCAGCTGAAATGAACGTCGAATACTCCATCGTCATCAATGCGCCACCCGAGGTCGTCTGGGAAGTGGTCGGCGACTTCAACGGACTGCCGCGCTGGCTGTCGACCATCACCGAAAGCCGGATCGTACTGGGCAAGAACCGCCAGGAAGGTGCCATTCGCGAGTTGCGCCGGGCCAACGGCACCAAGGTCCAGGAGAAACTGATCGCTTACGAACCGTGGAATATGTCGCTGGGCTATACCTACATCGGCGGCCAGGTCGGCGCGACCGATTATTTCCCGACGATGACTGTTTCCGATGCCGGCGAGGGCAAAAGCAAGGTGGTCTGGAAAGCCCGATTCAAACGCATCGCGTACTGGACCGACGAACCACCGGCGGGACAGGACGATGCCTCGCAACTGGCCGCGTTCAACAAGGTTTACCCGATGGGCCTGGCGAGTCTGAAGAAGGTCATCGAGGAGCAGAACAACCAGTGAACGGTAAACGGTGAACAGTGAACGGAAATAACCCCGGCCGTACATCGTTCGCTGTTCACTGTTAACCGTTCACTGTTCGCCGTTCACCGATAACTGTTCACTGTTCACTGTTCACCGCAAAAATGAATCCATTCGACCTCGGCGGCAAAGTCGCCATCGTCACCGGTTCCACGCGCGGCATCGGTCGTTCGATTGCGGAGCACCTGGCGCGGGCTGGCGCGAAGGTGGTGATCTCGAGCCGCAAGGCCGACGCCTGCGAGCAGGTTGCCAAGGCCATTCGCTCGTCTGGCGGCGATGCGATCGCGATTCCCGCCAACATCGGCGACAAGGCGCAACTGGAAAGGCTGGTCACCGAGACGCGCAGGCAGTGCACAAAGATCGACGTGCTGGTCTGCAATGCCGCCAGCAATCCCTACTACGGACCGATGGGGGCCATGCCGGACGACGCCTTCAACAAAATCCTGCAGAACAACATCGTGTCCAACCACTGGTTGGCGAACCTCGTGCTGCCGGAAATGGCGCAAAGGAAAGACGGCGCGGTGATCATCGTGTCTTCCATCGGCGGACTGAAGGGAACTTCGGTGCTCGGCGCCTATGCAATCTCCAAAGCCGCAGACATGCAGCTCGCGCGCAATCTCGCCATGGAATGGGGTCCGCACAATATCCGCATCAACTGCATTGCCCCGGGCTTGGTGAAGACCGACTTCGCCCGCGCTTTGTGGGAGAACCCGGAGCTCCTGCAACGCTACGAATCGCAGACGCCGCTGCGCCGCATCGGCGAGCCGGATGACATCGGCGGAATTGCCGTCTTCCTTGCTTCCCGCGCCGCGGCTTTCATCACCGGACAGACGATCGTCGCGGATGGCGGCGTAACCATCTCGGGATAAGAAGCAGGACTAGGGACTCAGGACGTAGGACTCAGTAGTGGGTCCTGATCCTTAGTCCTGCCTTCCCCCGCTGGCCTTCACCTTGCTTTGATACCCATGCGGGCTGCGGTGCTGCCCTGCAACATCCCTGGCGTGAAGGCATCGCTTCAGCTTTTGCATGTCCGGGGCAATGCAAAACACTGTCATAAGGAAGCCAAGCGATGAAGCTGCGCAGCCTCAGCAGCCGGATGGCCCTCGTTTTCGCCATATTGTTCATAGTGGTGCAGGCGAGCGTACTGGCGCTGGTCGATACGGTCAGCGTCCGCATCGCACGCGATCGAAACGCCGAGGAACTGCATGTCGGGGAGCGCGTGCTCTACCGCCTGCTGGACCAAAATCGTCAAAGTCTGCTGCAGACCGTCGAGGTTCTGTCCGGGGATTTCGCTTTCCGGAAAGCTGTCGCCACGGGCGATTCGGCCACCATCTCCTCCGTCCTCGGCAATCACGGCAACCGGATCCATGCCGCCGTGACCATGCTTGTCCTCCCGGATGGCAAGGTGATGGCCGATTCCCTGCATCCCGGCGCAGGCG
>JANXPQ010000398.1 GCA_025357235.1 Betaproteobacteria bacterium | reverse complement strand
GTGACCGCTGTTTCACCAGAGCGTGACCGCGATTTCACCGAAAGCGTGACCGAATGACGTAAAATTAAACCCCATTCATGCAGCATCCCGACATCGGTCACGATCGCGCGAAACGACCGGTCACGTTCCGTGAAATACGCAGCCACCGATGCAGTCTTGCGCTGGAGACGAATCGTATAGCGGGTCGGAAAGTCGCGAATCGTCGCGGTAATCGGTGCGAGCACCACGGTACCAAGCGCCTGATTCATCTCGTCCGGGGAGACAACGAGCGCCGGCCGGGTTTTCCTGATTTCGCGTCCCACGGTCGGGTCGAGCGCAACCCAATAGATTTCACCGCGACGCGGGAAAGATCTGCCGACCGCAGGATTACTCGTCCCAGGCTTCATCGTGCGGCACGCCCTGCCACAGGTCTTCGGTATCCGGCGCGCCGGCCCTGGCGAATGCCTCTTTCCACCCTTGCCGGACCTTGCGTTCGGGCCGGATAACGATGGTGTCCTCGACGACCTCGAGCCGAACGCGCTGCCCGGCCGATAGCCGTGTTTGCTGCAGCGCGGCCTTGGGAATGCGCACGCCCTGCGAATTGCCGATCCTGACCACCTTCGCTTCCATCCCACCCTCCCCTGCCGAGAACGATGACGTAATTACATTGTAGGCATTTTATCTCAAAATGCCGTATCGGCAAGACTGCGGCAGATACAGGCTGGAAGGGTACCGCCCCGGCCATCGGGTTTGCGAACCGCCTGCCGTTTCCCCTACTTGTAGAAAACGTGTCCGCCGATCCTGGCGAGCGGCTCCTGGCCTATCGCCCAGCTCGGCCTGATGTAACTAGCGTGGTAGTGCATCGCGCCGTTGAGCGCCGGCGGCTGCATTCCGTGATAGACCGCGTCGGCAACCTTGCGGGCCTGTTTCCATTGGCTGCCTTCCGGATGCGGCACGATGTCGAATTCCGTCCAGGAGAAGGCACTGACGTAGCGCTTGCGCAGCCAGTCCCATTTCTTTTCGTACACCACCGCGCACACCGTCTCCGGATAGCGACGTGACGCCACGCGATTCATGGTGACCTCCGCCACCGCGTACATCCCGGCGAGGGATTCACCGCGGGCTTCGTAGTAAACGTTGAGTGCGAGGCAGGTCAGTTCCCGGCTCTCCGCCCGGTTCGTTTCGATCAGTTGCGTCAGGCCGGCGAATGTCGCGATGATCGCGCCGAGGATCAATACGACGATCCACGGCGCCTTGTTCCACGTGTGCCAGAGAAACTGCAGCTCGATCCACCAGCCGGCCATCAGCGGGACGCGGCGGGAAGGGCGACGCGTGGTGGAGGATTTACGTAGCATGGTTTCGCGAAGGTCGACCGGCGCGGATGGCCCCGTCATTCAGCAATACGGGAAATAACGCAAGATTCGAGCCGCGAAAGGGCAACGAAAAGGTAATCAGAGTACCTCTTCGAAGTACGCCCGGAGACTGAGCAATTTCACTTTGCGAAAGTTCTTAAGTTCCAGAAGCGCCTTGTCGCCGGTCACAATGGCGTCCGCCCCACCAGTGACGGCACATTCCAGAATCGGCTTGGAAAGGAGAAGCTGGTCTCGTTCTTCGATGATCCGGCGAAGCGCGATGTCCGCGCGCCCGCCCGGGAAAACAAGGGCCAACACCGGAATATTGGTGTCGAAAACGACCTTCATTGGCGAAGGTAGCGTTCCAGGTCCTGCTCGGAGAGGATGCCTTTCGCACGGGCCTGGCGGCTCCAATAGCCTTGCAGGTCACGCAATTCCTGAAGCCGGCGCTCGATCCCCGCGAGGCGCAGCGCGTCCTGGATGACAGCACTGAGGGTCTTGCCCTCCGCGCGGGCGAGGGCCTCCGCATCCCTCGCGAGATCCGGTGGCAGGGAGATGGTTTTCTTGACCGCGGTGCCCATGGGTCGCTCCTTTTTGTCGACGGTGTGAATTAATCATACCGGACAGATAGACGGTAACGCGCGAAAGAGAGGGATCAGCACATATTCGTAGCGGGGAAAGGCCGAAAGACCGGACCCTAGTTCTGCCATACCGCGAAACCTTCCTGGCGAAGTTCGTCGGCCAGGGCGATCTCCGTGGCGAGCGCCCGCTGGTGGGTCATGGGATTCAGGTGGTCGAAAAGTTCGAGCATGAGCCCTTCTCCGAACTTCTGCGCATACCAGTTCGCTTTGTGGCCGGACTTGTGGTTCGCGAAGCGCGCTTCCGGCGATAACCCGGTCGCGCCGACGTAGACGCAGGGCGAACCTTTGACGTAACCGGGATTCGCGGCGCAGAAGCGGCGGTTCTTCAGCACCGCCGCTTCGAGGCGGATCACGTAGACGCTGGAGGTTTCGGGCGCATCGAGCACCGGCGCCCACACGCCGCAACCCTCCCCGCGCAAGCTGCGGGCGACTTCCGCCTGCTGTTCCACCCCCACATCGAACGGGGACGGCGGAAAATCGGCGGTGAAGTCCGGGCGCAGCGCGACGCCATACATGCGCACGAAAGCGTTGTCCCTGATGCCGTGCATGTGCTGGTCGAAGCGCAGGTCCACGGCGAGGTCGGTGACATCGACGAAGTAGCACGGCTGACCCGGACGATAGCCCGGATTCTTTTCCGCAAATTTCCGCGTGCCGATGACTTCGGGTTCGAGGGCAACGACGTAAACGCGATAGAGGCCGCGGGCGGATTCTTCGAGGTCGTGCGTAAGGTCGGGTTCGGTGGCGGCGGACACGGATAATAATAACGTGACGGGGTAAAAAGCAGAGGAAAGAGACGAGAGGCGAGGGAAAGGCCGAAGGGCAGCGGAAAGGTTAAAGGTCAAAGGTTAAAGTGGGTAGAGACCTGTTTTCACTTTTATGGTCGAATACCCGTGCGAAGCTAGGAGTACCCGTTTAGACCGGTGTCCCCTTGTGGGGCCCCTTTTACCTTTCAGCTTTTACCTCGCCTCTTACCCGTCACAGGGTCCGCCCCGCGGACCAGCGGTAGAAGACCCGCTTCGCCAGTTCGACCGCGAGCAGATAAACGACGACCATGCCCCCGAGGATGAAATAGAAGCGGGCAGGCGGGGGCACGAAACCGAAATGCACGCCGACCGGCGTGAATGGCAACAGCATGGCGACGGCCACGACCGCCAGCGAGGTGACCGTCAGCACGGGGTTGGCGCGGCTCTTGAGCGGATTGCCGCGGGTGCGGATGATGAAGATCACCAGCACCTGGGTGCACAGCGATTCGACGAACCAGCCGGTCTGGAACAGCTTCTCGTCCGCGTGCAGCACGGCCAGCAGAACGTAGAAGGTCAGGAAGTCGAACACGGAACTGATCGGGCCGATCACCAGCATGAAGTTGCGGATGAAGCCAAGGTCGAGCACGCGGGGGCGCGCGATTTCCGCGGCATCCACTTCGTCGAGCGGGATCGGTACTTCGGAAACGTCGTAGAGGATGTTGTTGAGCAGGATCTGGGTGGGGAGCATCGGCAGGAAAGGCAGGAACAGCGAGGCGCCGGCCATGCTGAACATGTTGCCGAAGTTCGAGCTGGTGCCCATCATGATGTACTTCATGATGTTGCCGAAGGTGCGCCGGCCTTCGAGCACGCCCGCGTGCAACACGTGCAAATCCTGCTTCAGCAGAATCATGTCGGCCGCTTCCTTGGCCACGTCCACGGCGGAATCCACCGACAGGCCGACGTCCGCCGAGTGCAGGGACGGCGCGTCGTTGATGCCGTCGCCGAGGTAACCGACCACGTGGCCACGGGCCTTGAGCGCCAGGATCACGCGATCCTTCTGCGACGGATTGACGCGGCAGAACAGGTTCGCGGTTTCCACGCGCGCGCGCAGCGCGTAGTCGTCCATCTGCGCGATTTCCTTGCCGGTGAGCAGTCCCGTGACCGGAATCTTCAGTTGCTCGCAGACATGCCGGGTGCAGCGGTCGCTGTCGCCGGTGACGATCTTGATCGTGACGCCGGCCTCGGCAAGTGCTGCAAGTGCGGAACCGGCACTTTCCTTGGGCGGGTCGAGGAAGGCGGCGAAGCCGGCGAGCACCAGTTCGGTTTCGTCCCCCACCACGGCATGCGGATGGTCGAGCGGCACTTCGCGCCACGCGATGCCCAGTACGCGGAAGCCTTCTTCTTCGAGCGCATGGGACTGGCCGCGCACCGCCTCCAGGGCCGCTTCGTCCAACGCCAGTTGCGGCCCGGCGCCTGCCGTCTCGAAGTGCGTGCACAGGTCGATGATCTCGTCCGCCGCGCCTTTCACCACCAGCCACCGCGACTTGCCGTTATCCACCAGCACGGACACGCGACGACGCTCGAAATCAAACGGGACCTCGTCGATTTTTTTCCAGGCGCTCACGTCGACGTGTTCGTGGGCGAGGATGGCGTCGTCGAGCGGGCTCTTCAGGCCGGTCTCGAAGAAGCTGTTGAGGTAAGCGAGTTCCAGCACCCGATCGCTGGCCTGGCCTTGCGCATCGACATGGCGTTCCAGGCGGATTTTCGCTTCGGTCAGCGTGCCGGTCTTGTCGGTGCACAGGACATCCATCGAGCCCAGGTCCTGGATGGAGGCCAGCCGCTTGACGATCATCTGCAGCTTGGCCATGCGCAGCGCGCCGCGCGACAGGGTGACCGAAATCACCATCGGCAGCAGTTCCGGCGTCAATCCGACGGCCAGCGCGACGGCGAACAGGAACGAGTCGAGCCAGGGTTTGTGAAAAAAAGCATTCACGAGCAGCACGAACATCACCATCAGCACGGTGAGCCGCATGATCAGCATGCCGAAGCGGCGCGTGCCGACCTCGAACGACGTCGGGGCCGGCGGGCGCGACAGGCTGTCGGCGATTTCCCCGATGGCGGTCCCGGTGCCGGTTTTGACCACCCACGCCCTGGCGCTGCCGCTGATGACCGACGTGCCCATGAACACGGCATTGGTCGCCTCGTCCAGGCCGGTGGCGGACGCAGGCAGCACGGACGGCCGCTTCTCCACCGGATAGGATTCCCCGGTCAGCAGCGCCTGCTTGACGAAGAAGTCATGCGCCTCCACCACCCTTGCGTCCGCCGGAATCATATCGCCTGCGGAAAGCAGCACGACATCGCCGGGCACCACGTCGACAATCGAGATGTCCTGCTCCTTGCCGTCGCGCAGGGCCCTGGCCCGCACGGACACCGACTGGCGCAACTTGTCCGCGGCCGCGTTGGCGCGCACCTCCTGCACGAAATCGAGGGTGACGCTCAGCAGGACGATGCAGGCGATGATGAAAAAATTGGTCGCCTCGCCGGTAAACGCGGAAACGGCGCTGGCAACGAGCAGGATCAGGACGAGCGGATTCTTGAAGCGGACGAAGAATTGCCGCAGCAGCGATTTATCCTGCTTGCCGCGAAACAGGTTGGGGCCGAACCGGGCAAGCCGTGCGCGCGCCTCTGCGCCGGACAAGCCCGCGGTGACGGCGGCAAGGTCCGCCGTCCCGGCCGGCAGCGGCTCGAGCCACCAAGGCGGGAGAGTCGAAACCGCCGGCATTTCAGGAACCCGCGTCAGTCCGGCTCGGGATAGTGGTAGTAGAGCGTGTTCAGGTAGCGCGCGACCTCGGCGATGTCTGCGTCACCCCATCCAAGCGATGAATTACCCTGCCAGCGGCGCACTTGCGCCTGCAGCTTCGTCCAGTTCGTGGCGATTTTCTTGTCCCGCCAGTGAACCTGGGCGGTGTGGCAGGCGATGCAATGCGTCGAGTACAACAACTCGCCGCGCGACGCATCGCGCGCCGTCTCTGCGGCGACCGCGGCGAGATTGCCGCATAACCCAAACAGCACGACCAGTACCGATTTCCGAAGCATGTCTTCTCCCGCGAGCATCGTATGCCCTGCAGTATAAGCTGCAACGCAGGCCGGGCCCTCGGAACCTGTTTTGCCGGGCTGGAACAGGGACGAGGGACGAGATACAAGATACGAGGGACGAGGTTCGAGGGCCGAGTGGGATTCAGGCTTAAGGCTTTAACGCATTCGTCTTTTAATCGGCCTTCGGACCTCGTCCCTCGGCCCTACGGTTAAAGCGGCTCGACCTTCGCGACCCCGAACCCCTGCGCGAAATCGATCTTGCAGCGGCGAAGATGATCGAGCACCCGGGTGTTTTCGACGTGCTCGGCAATGGTTTTCGCGCCCAGGTCATGGCACATGCGGTTGATCTGGGGCACCTTGGCGGGGTCTATGTTGGTGGCGCTGACCTTGATGAAATCCGGCTTGAATTCCTTCATCTTCGCCAGCAGCGCCTCGCTGCCGTCGAAACCGGCCACGGTGAGGCTGCAGCCGTGCGGCCGCAGATGCGCCATCAGGTTGAGCAGCGATTCCCGGTTCGCCAAAGCGCTGTCGCAGGAAATGTCGAAGCCGAGCACCCCGGCGGACAGATAGGAGTCGTCGGCATACTTGAGCACGTACTCCGCGAAGTTCTCATCGGCAAACGTCTGGTCCGACAGGTTGACGATGTAGCGCGGAACGTTCCAGAGGTTGTCGGCCTTCAGCCCGGCACGGACAAAGCGGGCCAGGCGATTGACCACCCAGCGGTCGAGGTAAGGCAGCATGCCGGCCTCCTCGAGCACCGGAAAAAATGACCCCGGCGGGATGAGCTTTTCATCCTCTTCCAGGAAACGGATGAAGATCTCGTTGAACTTGCGGCCGTCGGTTTGCGGAACGAGCGGGAGGATGGCCTGGGCATAGAGCAGGAATTCGTCTTCCTGCAGTGCCGCCAGCAGGCGGTTGGTGATGTCGTTCCGGACTTCGGGTTCACTGTGCATTGAAGATGGCCGCAGGAATAAGGGATTTCCTGGTTTGCGAGCGACCTTCCTGGAGTGGCAAGCCTTATGCCACCGCTGCGCGGGCAGGCCGGGCATTCGTCATTAACGGCCCTTTGCCATGCGAAGTAAATGAAAGAGCGAAATAAAGTCCCGCGGGGGAGGAAAGGACGGCGGACGGGCCGTTGATCAGGCGCGGCGGAGATGGGCGAGCGGCGTCAGCATTAAGTGACGCGCCGTGTCATCCGCCGAAGGGGCAGAGGAAAGAGAAAAGAGGCGAGAGGAAAGAGGAAAGCCAAAAAGCAGCGGAAAGCCGAAAGGTTAAAGGGTAAAGTGTAGAAGTTGCGACCCGATCTGACAGGTACCCGTTTTGTAGTGATCGAATGTCAGATCAGTTCAAAGCCGTAATTTTCTGGTCGTAGATCTCCTTTCCTGCAAGCATAGTAGCCATCGGTGTTTTCCCGCAACACATCTT
>JANXPQ010000392.1 GCA_025357235.1 Betaproteobacteria bacterium | reverse complement strand
GAAACACCGGAGCTGGGCGTCCCTAATCACCTGGCCGTCGCGACAGCTCGATAGAGCCGGGGATTGGATGTACGAAAACATGCCATGGCTGCCGATTTGGCCGCCCAAGAAGTAGTTGAGGTTGCGCAGCTGATTGCCTCGAACCGGCTCTCGCCGTTACGGGCGGGCGCAGCCCCGCGCCGCGGACCTGGCCGGCCCGAATTAGGCGGATTGACCCTGATTCGTTAGCC
This sequence comes from Betaproteobacteria bacterium, assembly GCA_025357235.1. GTDB lineage: Bacteria > Pseudomonadota > Gammaproteobacteria > Burkholderiales > JACQAP01 > JACQAP01. The sequence goes on along the minus strand of JANXPQ010000392.1, from coordinate 2,291 downwards.
TGTCGCAATGAAGCGAGCAAAGGGAATCGCGGTGATGGCCAAGGCGCGGTTGCTGGATCCCAGCCTGGCAGCAGTGGAGCGTCTGGAGACGGAGCAGGGCCTGGGCCCGAACCCCGGGGACGGAGCAAATCAGACGACGGTGCTGCCATGAAGCTTCGCCTGGCCGTCGTTGCCGCAAGGCGCCTCGAGGAGCACCGGAAGGTGCAGGCCACCGGCCCTGTCGCGGTGCTACAGAAGGCGCTCTGGGAGGCGCTGCAGCGCGGGGACATGACCGAGGCCATGGTGTGCGTGAAGAAGATCAACGCCATCCGCGGGCCGCAGCCGCCTTCGCCGCAAGCGCTGATGCTGATCGGGCGGCTCAACCGGCGATTCGCGGCCAAAGATGCTTTGAGGGAAGCCAAAGCCGCGAGGGCGGAGCCGTGAGGGCCGGCTCGACGCTGCGCGACCTTGCACATCGCCGGCAGATGCTGCCCACCGCCGAGACCATGGAGCGGCTTGAGGCCTTTCTGATTCGGGCTTTGAAGACGAATCAGTGGAAGACGGCTCGCGCCGCGGTTCATCGATGGTGGGTGCTGCACGAGGCTGGCGCGCCCTGTGACCCCGCGAAGTGCGACCCGATGACCAGGATCCGCGACCAGTTGGATCAGGCCGCCGCCGATGGGTTCAAGCGGCTGGCCGACCTGCCGCCCGTCGAGGGAAGAAGTTCGTCGAGCTGCACGCGGCAGGTTCACGACGATCTGGATGGCCATCAGACGCGGTAAGCACCTGATGGCGTGGCCGGCTGATGGAGCGGCTCAATCGTAGGTTCCCGGAAGCCGCCGCGACGGCCCGAGTCCCCCACACTGACCTCGGCGGATACCCCGCAAGACAGCTCTAATTTTTGCGAGCGGAGAGCCTGATGGCGAAGCCAGCCGATGATGAGTTCCTGATCTCGTACCGCCGAGCCACGACAACTGCGTCCCTTGCGATGCGTTGTGCCAACCCTCTCCCGAAAGGTACAATAGGTGCCGTGGCGATGCCCGAGGGGGTGCAAACGTGAAGAAGCAGATGGCGTACCTGGCGGAGGCGAACGTCTATCGCGGTGGAGTGACCGCCTCGCACTTGAATCACGAAACGACCAGGGTGAGATTCGGCACTTACGGTAACAACAAGCTCGGGTTACGGTTTAAGGTGGCTTCAAAGGGCGGCGGCACGACCCAGGTGCTTCTCACCATCGGCCCTAAGGATTTTTCGCGAATACTCGCCGCGATGATCGACACGGATCGCGACTCGGCGTTGGCGGACATGACCGCAGCGATCGCTGCCGTACACGCGAAGAGGGGGAAAGGCTAAGGCAACTGGGTCGGAAAAGCAGTCGAGGAAATCTGAACAGATCAGTCCATCAAACACACGCCGCGGAAGGATGGATCGATGGTCGGTTTTGTCCTGGCGCTTATGCTTGCGGCGCCGTCCGCCACAACCACAGACGAATCGTGGGCCAGCGGCGGCTATCAACAGTTCCGATGGGGCATGGGACCCGGCGACGTGGAGAGGTCGTTATCAAGAGGGCCTCTAACAGGGACCAACTTTAAACGTGAGTGGACCTATGGAGAAGGCGATCGACTCGGCTGTTACTCCGCGCAGACGACGTGGGCCGTAGGTGGTGCGGAGGCGAGTGAGATAACGTTCTTCTTTAAGAAGAATCGGCTCGCCGTTGTTCAGTTGTCTTGGACGCCGGATAACGGCGTCCCACAAACTTGGCGTCGCGCCGTCGAAAAGGCACTCATCGACAAATATGGACAGCCACCGTATCGTCGAACAAACAGATATGGGGGCGTCACTCAAGAGTGGCCTCGCATAGCCGAGCAAGTATCGCTCAAGTTTGAGGGACATAGGGGTGTCGCCCTAACTTAGGTATTTCGATCCCCGCCGTCCGACCTACGACGAGGAATCGGCTGCAGTAGATGAAGAGCTCAAACAACGGCCTCTGAAACAGAAGCGAACTCCTGCGCCCGAACCCGAGAAGCTCTGAGCCGACCGGACTGCGTCCCGACGCATTCGAAGGAGCTTCATCAGGTCGGTGACTGGTCGCGAGCGCCGCAACGACTCGTCCTTTACGTCGAGATCGTCTGCTTGGCGCTATTCAAGATATCGAGGCTCACGAAGGGCGAGATCCCACCCGTGGCCGACAAGCAGCCTGCACCTGCTGCACCGGTTCAGGCGCATCCATCTGTCTGAGTTACGGGCCTTCAGGGAGTTGGGCGTAACCGAGGGACCCCACGGTTACGGGGTGCGCTGCTTCGACGGGTCGA
>JANXPQ010000386.1 GCA_025357235.1 Betaproteobacteria bacterium | reverse complement strand
TTTTCTACTACATCACGCTGCTGAACGAAAATTATGTCCAGCCGGCCATGCCGAAAGGCGTGGAGGACGGCATCCTCAAGGGCATGTACAAACTGTCCGAAGGCAAGGGCAAGAAGGATGCGCTGCGCGTGCAATTGCTGGGCAGCGGCGCGATTCTGCGCGAGGTAATCGCCGCACAGGACCTGCTGGAAAAGGATTTCGGCATCGCGGGCGATGTCTGGAGTTGCCCGAGCTTCAACGAACTGCGCCGCGAGGGCCTGGACGTGCAGCGCTGGAACCTGCTGCATCCGGAAGACAAGCCGCGCGAAACCTATGTGGGCCGCTGCCTCAACGCGGCTCCCGGTCCGGTGGTCGCTGCAACCGACTACATGAAGCTGTTCGCCGACCAGATCCGGCCGTTTATTTACAAGCACTATGTGGTGCTCGGCACCGACGGGTTCGGCCGTTCGGATTACCGGCGGCAGTTGCGCAAGTTCTTCGAGGTGGATCGCTACTACGTTGCCGTCGCTGCGCTCAAGGCACTGGCCGACGAAGGCAGCATTCCCGCCGCGACGGTCGCCAAGGCGATCAAGAAATACGGCATAAATCCCGACAAGCCGAATCCGGTCACCGTCTGACGACGTGAATCGGGAACGGGGAATCGGCAATCGATCGCGGCATTTACGATTCACCCTTTACGATTCACTATTCACCAATCACCAATCACCAATCACTGAATTCAACATGGGCAGCCTCAGAGACGTCCTCGTCCCCGACATCGGCGACTTCAAGAACATTCCGGTGATCGAAGTTCTGGTCAAGCCGGGCGATACCGTGAAGGCAGAGGATTCGCTGATCACGCTCGAATCCGACAAGGCGACCATGGAAGTGCCGGCGCCGTTCGCGGGCGTGGTCAAGGAATTGAAGATCAAGCCCGGCGACAAGGTTTCCGAAGGTGCTGCGATCCTCAGCATAGAAATCAGTGACAGCGCGGCCGCCCCTGCAACTGCCGCTGCACCCGCTGCGCCCCAGAAACCGCCGGCCGTCCCTGCTCCAGCTCCTGTCGCGCAAGCTGCTGCACCGGCTGCAGCAACGGCGCCGCAGGCTGCCGTACCCGCAGCGATCAATGAAGAGGGATTCGCGCTCGCGCATGCCAGCCCGTCGGTGCGCCGCTTCGCGCGCGAACTCGGCGTCGATCTCGGCCGCGTCAAGGGCAGTGGTCCGAAGGAACGCATCCTCAAGGAAGATATCGCCGGCTTCGTCAAGACCGCGCTGGCGCAACCGGCGGGCGGAAGCGGCGGCGGCGCCGGGCTGTCGCTTGGCTTGCCGGCGTGGCCGCAAGTGGATTTCGCGAAATTCGGCCCGGTGGAAAACCTACCGCTGTCGCGCATCAAGAAAATCTCCGGCCCGTTCCTGCATCGCAACTGGGTATCGATCCCGCATGTAACGCAGAACGACGAGGCCGACATCACCGAACTCGAGGCCTTCCGCAAGAGCATGGCCGACGAGGCGCAAAAGCAGGGCGTCAAGCTCACGCCGCTCGTTTTCGTCATGAAGGCAGTCGTCACCGCACTGAAAGGCCATCCGGAATTCAATTCCTCGCTCGCGCCCGCCGGCGATGCGCTGATCCTGAAGCACTACTATCACATCGGTGTCGCGGTCGACACCCCCGGGGGACTGGTGGTGCCCGTGGTGCGCAACGTCGACCAGAAAGGCATGCTGCAACTGGCAAAGGAACTCGGCGAGATCAGCGCCAAGGCGCGCGACGGCAAGCTTGTCCCGGCCGATATGCAGGGCGGCACGTTCTCCATTTCCAGCCTGGGCGGCATCGGCGGCACGCATTTCACCCCGATCATCAACGCCCCGGAAGTCGCAATCCTCGGCGTATCGAAGTCGTCGATGAAACCGGTCTGGAAGGATGGACAGTTCGTGCCGCGGCTAATGATGCCGCTGTCGCTGTCCTACGATCATCGTGCGGTCGACGGCGCGCAGGGCGCGCGATTTATTACAAAATTGTCGGCTGTCCTTTCGGACATCCGGCGCGTTCTGCTGTGATCGGCGATCAGCGAACGGTGAACGGTCAAAACCGGGCTTCGCCGTTGTGCGCTGTTCACCGTTTATGGTCGAAGACCGGTACCCCTTCAGGGGCGCCGTTCACTGTTCGCCCGGCTTGACTTCGTCAAGCCCGATCGGCGTGCTGGGCGGGACCTTCGATCCCGTCCATTTCGCCCATCTGCGCCTGGCCGAGGAATTCGCGGATTATCTGGGCCTGTCCAAGGTTCGCTTCATTCCGACCGGCACGCCGCCGCATCGTGGCGCCCCCCGGGTAACCGGGGCGCACCGCATAGAAATGGTGCGCCTGGCGATCGAAGGCAATCCGCGCTTCGAGGCGGATGACCGGGAAGTCCGCCGGCAGGGGGTTTGCTACACCTTCGACACCCTGAATGAACTGCGCGCCGAACTAGGTGAGCGTCCGCTGTGTCTGCTGATGGGATCGGACGCCTTTTCCGCGCTGACCACCTGGCACCGCTGGGAGGAACTGTTCGACCTGGCCCACATCGTGATCGCGCATCGTCCAGGCTTTTCCCTGCAGCAATTGCAGTCTTCCCTGCCGGGGCCGCTGCGCAAGATCTACCTGCAGCGGCTGGTTTCCTCGACCGGCCTCTTGCGCCGGGACAGCGCCGGCGCCATATACGCCCGGGAAATCACGGCGCTGGATATCGCGGCGACCCAGATCCGCGGGCTGCTGGCCGGTGGCGGAAGCGCGCGCTATCTGGTTCCGGAAGCCGTTCTCGATTACATTGAAGCCAATCGTCTTTACAAGGAACGCGATGCACGTTGAAGCCGTAAAACAAGCCGCCGTCGAGGCGCTGGAAGAAATCAAGGCGAGGGACATCACCGTCCTCGATGTAAGGAAAATGACCTCCCTGTTCGATTACATGATCGTCGCCACCGCCGAATCGGCCCGCCAGACCAAGGCGCTGGCCAGAAACGTACAGGACAAACTCAAGGAGCTGGGGGTGCGGGTCCAGGGCCTGGAAGGCGAAAAGACCGGGGAATGGGTGCTGGTCGACCTTGGCGACATCATCGTGCACGTGATGCAGCCGGCGATCCGAACCTATTACAACCTGGAGCAACTGTGGGGCGGCCGGCCGCCGTCGCCGCATCCGACCACCTGGAGGAACGCCCCTGGGGCGGAACCGCCGGCCGCGTTGTAGCGCCTTCCGGGTTGAAACTGCACATCCTCAGCATCGGCCATAAGCCACCCGCCTGGGTGGTGGCCGGATTCGAGGACTATGCCCGGCGCATGCCGCGCGAGGCGCGCATCGAACTCACCGAGATCAAACCCGCTCCCCGCAGCCGGCAGACCCAGTGCGCAGCATCGATTTCCCAGATTCTGGGCGTGGAAAAGTCCCGCCTGCTTGCTGCCATCCCGCCCGGCTGTGTAAGAATAGCGCTGGACGAACGTGGTAAGCAGCTCGCCACGGCCGATCTGGCACGCAAGCTGGCGGCCTGGATGCAGGGGGGACGTGACGTTTCTTTCATGATTGGCAGTGCCGACGGGCTCGACCAGGAACTGAAAGCCAGCGCCGACCTCGTGCTTGCCCTATCGGCGATGACCCTTCCGCATGCAATGGTGCGGGTGTTGCTCGCCGAACAGCTTTACCGTGCGATGTCGATGATCCAGAACCACCCTTATCACCGGGAATAGCGCCGCCGAACGGAGCGCGAAAAAACCAAGAGCCGAACACACGTGCCGTCGCTGGAAAAACATATCTACCTCGCCTCGCGCAGCGCGCGCCGCCGCGATCTGCTCAAGCAGATGGGCGTGAACTTCGAGATGCTGCTGCTGCGGGAAGGTGCGGGCCGGGACGCCGATTTCGATGAATCGCAGATCGGCAACGAATTACCGGGCGACTATGTCGTGCGTGTCGCCCGGCTGAAGGCCGAAGCGGGCTGGGTGCGCCTGGAACAGCGACGCCTTATGCGTCATCCGGTATTGGCTGGCGACACCACGGTCGCTTTCAACGACACCATTCTCGCCAAGCCGAAGGACCGCGAGGATGCGGTGGCCATGCTCAAGCGGCTCTCCGGCACGGTGCACCACGTTTATACCGCGGTGGCCGTCAAGTTCCACGATTCGCTGCAGGAAGCGCTGTCGGTGACGGAAGTGCGCCTGCGCGAGCTTTCCGACGACGAAATCCGGCGCTACGTCGCCAGCGGCGACCCGATGGACAAGGCCGGTGCCTATGGCATCCAGGGCAAGGCCTCGATGTTCATCGAATCCATCAACGGCAGCTACAGCGGCGTGGTCGGTCTGCCGATGTTCGAAACTTCACGCCTCCTGACGCACTTCGGCTTTCAGTTGTTGTGAACGAAGAAATCCTGATCAACGTCACCCCGCAGGAAACCCGGGTCGCGGTGATGCAGCAGGGGGTCGCCCAGGAATTGCACGTCGAACGCAGCGCCAGCCGCGGCATCGTGGGCAACATCTATGTCGGCGAAGTGAGCCGCGTATTGCCTGGCATGCAATCGGCATTCATCCAGATCGGACTGGATCGCGCCGCCTTCCTGCATGTCGCCGATATCTGGTTCCATCGCCAGAACCTCGAGGAGGCAAAACCGATCGAGCGCATCCTGCACGACGGGCAGCGGCTGCTGGTGCAGGTCATCAAGGATCCGATCGGCACGAAAGGGGCGCGGCTGTCGACGCAGATCAGCATCGCCGGACGCCTGCTGGTTTATCTGCCGCAGGAATCGCATATCGGCATTTCGCAGCGCATCGAGGACGAAAACGAGCGCGCGCTGTTGCGCGAAAAACTGCAGCACCTGATTCCCGCCGAAGAAACCGGCGGCTACATCGTGCGCACCATGGCGGAGACCGCCAGCGAGAAGGAACTCGGCGCCGACATCGAGTACCTGCGCAAGCTGTGGTCCGACATCCAGGAAAAATCGCGCACCATTGCAGCACCCGCCCTGCTCTACCAGGACCTGAGCCTGTCGCTGCGCGTGCTGCGCGATTTCGTCAACGACGAAAGCGGCCGCATCCTGGTGGATTCGCGCGAGACCTTCCTGCGCATGCAGGCGTTTGCGACCGAGTACACGATGTCCTTCGTCGACCGCATCCATCACTACACCGGCGACCGGCCGCTGTTCGACCTCTATGGCGTCGAGGACGAGATAGAGCGGGCAATCGCGCGCCGGGTACCGCTGAAATCCGGCGGTTATCTGATCATCGACCAGACCGAGGCGCTGACCACCATCGACGTAAATACCGGCGGATTCGTCGGCGGACGCAACTTCGACGACACCATCTTCAAGACCAATCTCGAAGCCGCGCAGGTGATCGCCCGCCAGCTGCGCCTGCGCAACCTGGGCGGCATCATCATCATCGACTTCATCGACATGGACAACGAAGTGCACCGCAATGCGGTCATTACCGAGTTCAAGAAAGCCCTGCTGCCCGACCGCACACGCATGACGGTCAACGGCTTCACGCACCTCGGACTGGTGGAGATGACGAGAAAGCGCACGCGAGAAAGTCTCGCGCACATCCTGTGCGAACCCTGCCCGACCTGCCAGGCGCGCGGCGAGGTCAAGACCGCGCAGACGATCTGCTACGAAATCCTGCGCGAACTGGTGCGCGAATCCCGCCAGTTCGACGCGCGCGAGTTCCGCATCCTCGCCTCGCAGAAAGTCATCGACATTTTCCTCGACGAGGAATCGCAAAGCCTGGCGATGCTCGAGGAATTCATAGCCAAGCCGATTTCACTACAGGTGGAAACGATCTACACGCAGGAGCAATACGACATTGTCCTGATGTAACGGAAGTCCGGCAGGCGGGGCCGGACCGCACGCAATCTCCCTGTCAGTTTTTCGCCGTAGCGCGCAGCACCAGCAATGTCAGGCTGCCCGCTATCAATCCCCAGAACGCAGATCCGATGCCGAACAGCGTCACACCGGAAGCGGCAACGAGAAAGGTGATGAGCGCGGGTTCCCGGTCGCGCTCGTTCGACAAGGCTGCAGCCAGGCCGTTGCCGATGGTGCCGATGAGCGCGAGGCCCGCGATGGCGGCCACCAGTTCGCGCGGAAATGCGGCGAACAGCGCGCCCACGGTCGCGCCGAACAACCCGATCAGGATGTAGAAGGATCCGGCGGAGACCGACGCCACATAGCGGCGGGTCGTGTCTTCGTGGGCCTCCCGCCCCATGCAAATGGCGGCGGTGATCGCGGCCAGATTGATTGCGAAAGCACCGAAAGGTGCGAATAGCACATTCGCCACGCCGGTCCAGCCGATGACCGGCGAAATCGGAATCGGATAGCCGGATGCACGAATCACCGCCACACCCGGCGTATTCTGCGACGCCATGGTGACGACGAACAGCGGCAAGGCCACGCCGATCAGCGTGCTGACGGACAGGGCTGGCGTGGTCCATACCGGCCTGGCGAATTCCAGGCGTACGGTTTCCATATGCAGCAATCCCTGCGAGGCGGCGATGGCGATGCCGAGTGCGAACGCCGAGATTACCGCGTAACGCGGGAACAAGCGCCGCATGACGAGATAGACGGCAAACATCGCGAAGACCATCAGGAACTGCGCTTTCATCACGATGAACAATTCCAGCCCGAAACGCAGCAGGACGCCGGCCAGCATTCCCGAAGCGATGGATACCGGTATGCGGTTGATCGCGCGTTCGAACCAGCCCGAGAATCCGGCAATGGTGATAAGAAGTCCCGACACCATGAACGCGCCGATCGCTTCGGGAAGCGAAACACCGGCGGCCCCGGTAATCAGCATCGCAGCACCCGGAGTGGACCATGCAGTCACCACCGGCATGCGGTAACGCAGCGACAATCCGATGCAGGTCAGTCCCATGCCCAGGCCCAGCGCCCACATCCAGGACGCGATCTCCGCCGGGCCGGCGCCAACCGCATTCGCCGCCTGAAAAACGATGACAGCGGTGCTGGTGAACCCAACCAGCACGGTGACGAAACCCGCTACGGCAGCGGAGACGGAGAGATCGCGCAGAACAGACATTTCAACTCGAATATTCTTGTTGTATTGCCCCGGCGCGCAATGAACGCAAGCGGCGACGGGTGCGTAAAAATCATTCGACCGTAATTCGGGACGCAGGGAATGCATCCGGCGTATCGTCGGCAACAGCGGATGAGCGGGCCGCGATTACTCCCGTTTTCGAGGGGGCGTCATGCCACCTTCGCGGCTTTCATCTGCGCAGGATCGCGCTGCAGGATGTTGCGGATCTGGGTGAGTTCCTCGACTTGCTTGCCCAGCTGCAGGTGCTGCTGCTCGAGTTGCCGGACGCGTTCCTGCAGCGTGTTGACGTCGCCGGCGACCCGGCGCACGTTGTCGACCTTGCGTTCCAGCAGCTTCTGGTGCTCCTTGAGCTGCATCGAAAGCGGTGACAGCGCGGAGGCAACCCAGGCATCGAGTTCGAGGCGAAGCTGGCCGAACAGTTCGCGCGCATTTGAAACCAGGCCGCTGTAAAAGCGGCGCACCAGGAAATGCTTTTCGGTCATCACATTGACCGGATCCTTGCAGAAGCGCTCGGTATTCTGGTGCAGCGAGTGCATGCGCAGGATATGGCGCTCCAGGTTCAGCGCCGGCGGCACCATCTTGGGAAAGCGGTACAGTTTGTGGAACTCGCTGTAGACGCCGTCCACATAGTTGCGCGTCTCGCCGGCGAACACGAGAATCTTTTCCGCCTGCCGCGAAAACGTGTCGAACAGCGCCTGCATGCTGCGCATCAGGCCGGCGGTGGTCCAGCTGCCCTCGATCGCTGCCAGGCTGCGGCTCATCATTTCATCGAGGCGGTCGTCCGCCAGCGTGCCGATCAGCACGTTGCCCTGCTTGAATACCGTTGCGGAGGAGCGCTTGAAGCTTTCCATGTGACGCATGTAGGTACTCTTGTCCTGCTCCAGCCGCGTCAGCAGCGCCTTGGCCAGGTCGCGGTTTTTGCCGGAAAGTTTGGACATCTCCTGCAATTCGTTGCGCGTGCTGGCAAGCTGGGCGGTCACGCTTTGCAGGGAAGTCTCGAGCATGTTGCCGATCTCCCGGGTGACGGCCGCGCGCAGGATCTGCTGTTTCGACGGAATGATTTCCTCGGCAAGCAGGTGCTCCAGCGCCTCGATCCGGCTTTTCGCCAGCAGGGCCGCATCGCCGCGGATGCGCGCGATCAAGGCTTTCTGCGCGGAAAGTGCAATGACGTGATCGCGCGGCAAACCCAGGATTCTTGCCGTCTCCACGAGCTGGCGTTCGATGCCGACTTCGATCTGCGCGTCGGTTTTCAGATCGTCCCACATCAGGTCGATCTTGTTCAGCACGGCGATGCGGCGCGTAACGTAGCTTTGCACGTATTTTTGCCAGACATCGAGGTCGGATTTGGTGACCCCGGTGTCCATCGCCAGCAGGAACAGTACGGCGTGCGCGCTCGGAATCATGGACAGCGTCAGTTCCGGCTCGGTACCAAGCGCGTTCAGGCCCGGCGTATCGAGGATCACCAGGCCCTTCTTCAGCAGCGGGTGCGGGTAGTTGATCAGCGCATGTCGCCAGCACGGAATTTCGACTTTGCCGCCGTGCTTCACCACCACGGTCGTCGTCATGAAATCGGCTTCATCGAGCAGCCCGAGCAGCCCGGCCTCTTCCACCGTCACAGACTTCACCTGGGCCAGACTGGACATTGCCGTGGCCATGTCCTCCTGGGACGCCAGATTGAGCTTGATCTTCACCCACTCGACCGGCTTGTGCTTGAGCGCGGCAATGCTCTCGTCACCGCTGCGGGACTCGATCGGCAGCAGCTTGATGTAGGGCTCTTCGCCCCCGTCGTAGAAGATCTCGGTCGGGCACATGGTCGTGCGGCCGACGTCGGAGGGCAGCAGGCGCTGCTTGAAATCCGAGAAGAACATCGCGTTGATCAACTCGGTCTTGCCGCGGGAGAATTCCGCGAGGAAGGCGAGGATCATGCGGTCGTTGCGCAGGCTTTCGATCAGGTCGTAGATGCGCAGGCTGCGCTGGATGTCCGCGTGGCCGTTGTTTTCCAGCCAGTTCTGGTAGGCCTGGATGCAGTCGCGCAATTCGTCGCGCCACTGCTGGTATGCGGTTACCTGGTTCTCGAGATCGCTGGTCATGAGTGCAGAAGGATTTTCACCCGCGCCAGGAGGGAAGCCGCCTGGCCGTAGATTTCGACGGTCTTGGTGCGCCCGTGACTGCCACGGCGAATCATAACCCGCCCGCCCGGCAGATCAAACTTGTCCGCCAGAAATCCAGCCAGCATTTCGTTTGCCTTGTTCTCGACGGCCGGTGCAGCAACACGCACCTTGAGATGCCCGCCATGCAGGCCCACGATTTCGGTGCGCTTCGCATTGGGCTGCACATGCAGGATCAACGTCAGCAGGCTGCGATCCGCATCGTAGCGGTACCAGGATTCGGGCATGCAGTGCGATTACAGCATGCTTTTAATGGCCACTTCGAGGGACGCCATCGGCCAAATCAGCAATACCTGGCAGATGACCAGTACGAACAGCGGGGAAAGATCCACGCCGCCAATGGGCGGAACGCGGCGCTGAAACACGCCAAGAAAGGGCCGCGTCAGACTCGCGAGAACGGCCGTCGCCGGCCCGCGGGGCGCGACGAAGGACAGGATGGCCTGCGCGAATACGGCGACCATCAGGATGTAGATGAAGTGCCTCAGCAGGTTCAGCGCCGCAAACAGCATCAATGCAATCGCCGCCATGCCCACACCCGGCCCGAACTGTTTACCGCCCAATGCAAGCACGCTGCCTATTAGCAGCAGTTCGGTCAGCCAAGCCAGCAGGAGCGTGGACAAGTCGTAGCCCCACAGCCCGGGAATCACGCGCCGCGTCGGACGCACGATGAAATCAGTCAGCGCCGCCAGAAACTGCGACAGGGGATTGCGCACCGGTGCACGGACGGCCTGCAAAAAAAATCGCATCAGCAGCGCCAGCGAAAACAGGCCGAGGAAGGTTTCCAGCAGGAAGATCAGTGCCTGGTTCATTTCTTTTTCGCCGCCTAATCCTTGCCGAATTCGTCGCCAAGTTCCTTCGAGCGCCTGGCCGCGGCGTGCACTGCGTCCATGATCCTGCGCTTGACGTCGCTTGCTTCCATGGCTTTCAGCGCCGCCTCCGTCGTTCCCGCCTTCGACGTCACGCGTGCGCGCAATACGGCCGCCGGTTCGTCGCTGCCGGCTGCCAGCCGGCCCGCGCCGACGAAAGTCTGGACGGCGAGATCGTGCGCCTGCCTGTCATTCAAACCCAGTTCGACAGCCGCCTGCTGCAGCGCTTCGATAAAGTAAAAAACATAGGCCGGTCCGCTCCCGGAAATGGCGGTGACTGCATCGATGTCCGCCTCGTTTTGCACCCAGACCACGCCGCCGACTGCACCGAGGATACTCTGTGTACTGTCCCGGTCGGCCTGTTGTATGGCTGCGCCGGCATACAGTCCTGACACACCCGAGCGGATCAGCGCGGGCGTATTGGGCATTACACGCACAATGCGCTCGTGCCCCCCGAGCCAGCGCGCCAGATCGGCGGTACGGATGCCGGCAGCGATGCTGATGATCAGCTGGCCGCGCAGGCTCGAGCGCAACTCCATCGCCGCCGCACGCATCTGTTGCGGTTTCACCGCCAGCAGTACGGCGTCCTCGGGAATTTTTTCTTTTATCGCGGCGATGGCGCTGACGCCATATTGTTGCTGCAAGCGCGTGCGCGCCTCTTCCGAGACTTCGACGACGCGCAGGTCGCCGGGCTTGAAGCCTTGCTGCAACAAGCCGCCGATCAATGCCGTGGCCATGTTGCCGCCGCCTATGAAAAGTATGCGCATGATCTCGAATCGCAGCGGAATTGGCGCCCGCGAAAAAACAGGCGGCGCGGACGGTGTCCGCGCCGCAATTGACACCCCGTTACTTGGTTTCCGCCAGTTTCTTGACGTTCTGCAACCCTGCCTGATAGGCGCCGAAGATCGCCTTCTTGACGCTTGCGTCATCCTGACCTGCCGGGGGATTGTCCGCCACCTTGCGCTTGAATTTACCCTTCCAGACCAGAACGGACGTGCCCTTTGCCTTGCCCGACTTGACCAGGATGGTCGACGAATAGTCCACGACGGGCAGGGGGGAATCGCTGATGATCCGGTAGCTGTACTTTCTTTGCTTATCGCTGAATCCGTCCAGTTCCTCGTCGAACTTGCTGCCGTCGCCCATTGTCAGGGTACGCACGGCGCCAACTTTGTTGTTCGCGCCGGATTTGATTTCGGCATTCGAGAAAGCGGGATGCCATTTGTGCAGACCGTTCCAATCCTTGACCAGGCTCCATACCTTGGCGGGCGGAGCACTAATTTCGACACTTTCCTTCACATTCATATAACCCGGCTTGGCCGCCAGCGCCATTCCCGGCAATGTCAGCAGCAGACCGGCCACTATGATCCAGTTCCTTCTGTTCATTCTGTTTTCCCCCATGTTCGCAGTAGTTGGGCCGCTCGTGCTGGCCACCGTTGTCTTGCCGGCCGCCATTGCGGGCATGTCCGGCCGACCAGTATAGGTGCGCGCCGCCATTGCGGGCAAATCGCGCCCTAGCCAGGATTGGATGGGCGCTCGCCGAAAATCGCGCGGCCGACCCGGACCAGGGTCGCTCCTTCGGCAATGGCCGCTTCCAGGTCGTCTGACATGCCCATCGACAGCGTATCCAGGGCAATGCCGCGGCTGACCATTTCATTCTTCAATTCACGTATCTGCCGGAAACGGGCGCGTTGCAGCCCGATATCCTGGGTCGGCTCGGGAATGGCCATCAATCCGCGCAGGCGGACCCCCTTCAGGAAGGATATCGCTTGTGCGAGCGCAAAGACTTCATCCGGCCGCACGCCACTTTTGGAACTCTCGCCGCTGACGTTAACCTGAATACAGATTTGCAGCGGCAGGCGACCGGCTGGACGGGAAGATGACAGACGTTCGGCGATCTTGAGGCGGTCTATGCCATGCGCCCAGTGAAATAGCTCGGCGATCTGGCGTGTCTTGTTACTTTGGATGGGCCCTACGTAATGCCACTCCAGTTCAGGGCCTAACACTGCGATCTTGCCGAGCGCCTCCTGCAGATAGCTTTCACCAAAGGCAACCTGGCCGGCGGCGCGGGCCTCCTGGATCGCAGCCGCGGCAAAAGTCTTGCTGACGGCGATCAACCGGATGTCCTCAGGCGAGCGGCCGGCTGTTCCCGCCGCCGCGGCGATGCGGCTGCGTACGGCTTGCAAGCGGGCGGCTATTGTTGTCATAATTCCCTTGCATTCTTGATTGTAACCATCGAATGCAGCGAGCATTTTCGATCTGCGCCGAGGCCGCCGGCAAGTCTCGTTTCCCATCTTGCCGTCGTCGGAGAATTATAAATGGACATCGCTGAACTCCTCGCTTTTGTGGTCAAGAACAAGGCTTCGGACCTGCATCTTTCGGCCGGCCTGCCGCCGATGATCCGCGTGCATGGCGACGTCCGGCGCATCAACCTGCCGCCGATGGAGCACAAGGATGTGCACGCCATGATTTACGACATCATGAACGACGGTCAGCGCAAGTTCTACGAGGAAAACCTCGAATGCGACTTCTCGTTCGCGATCCCGAATCTGGCCCGGTTTCGCGTCAACGCCTTCGTACAGAACCGCGGCGCCGGCGCGGTGATGCGGACCATCCCTTCCAAGGTGTTGAGCCTGGAAGAACTGAAGGCGCCCAACATTTTCAAGGAAATCGCCAAGTACCCGCGCGGCGTGGTGCTGGTGACCGGCCCGACCGGCTCGGGCAAGTCGACCACGCTCGCGGCCATGGTCAACGACATCAACGAGAACGAGATGGGCCACATTCTCACGGTGGAAGATCCGATCGAATTCGTGCACGAAAGCAAGAAGTGCCTGATCAACCAGCGCGAGGTCGGCCCGCATACGCTGTCGTTCAACAACGCGTTGCGCAGCGCGTTGCGCGAAGATCCGGACATCATCCTGGTGGGCGAGTTGCGAGATCTGGAGACCATCCGCCTGGCGCTGACCGCGGCCGAAACCGGCCACCTGGTGTTCGGCACGCTGCACACCAGCTCTGCGGCGAAAACTGTCGACCGTATCATCGACGTGTTCCCGGCGGCTGAAAAGGAAATGGTACGCGCAATGCTGTCGGAATCGCTGCGCGCCGTGATTTCGCAGACGCTGTGCAAGACCAAGGACGGCACCGGTCGCGCGGCAGCGCACGAAATCATGATCGGCACCCCGGCCATCCGCAACCTGATCCGCGAAGCCAAGATCGCGCAGATGTATTCGTCCATCCAGACCGGCCAGTCGCTGGGCATGCAGACGCTGGACCAGAATCTGGCCGACATGGTCAAGCGCAACATCATCACGAAGGAAGAAGCGCGTGGAAAAGCGGCCAACAAGGACGCCTTCAACTGACCAGCCTTGGACGGCTGGCAGCACCGAATATTCGCGAGGAGTAGCAGATGGAACGAGATCAGGCCGTCAAATTCATACATGAACTGTTGCGCGCCATGGTGGCAAAGAAGGCGTCCGACCTGTTCATCACCGCCGGCTTTCCGCCGGCGTTCAAGCTCGACGGCAAGATGACGCCCGTGTCGAACCAGAGCCTGACGCCGCAGCACACGCAGGAACTGGCACGCTCGCTGATGAACGACAAACAGGCGCAGGAGTTCGAAGCGACCAAGGAATGCAACTTCGCCATCAACCCGCCCGGCATCGGACGCTTCCGCGTCAATGCCTTCGTGCAACAGGCGCGGGTCGGCATCGTGCTGCGGACCATCACCACGACCATTCCGAAAATGGACGACCTAGGCCTGCCGCCGGTCCTGAAAGACGTGGCGATGACCAAGCGCGGCCTGGTGATCATGGTGGGCGGTACCGGTTCGGGCAAATCGACGACGCTCGCCGCGATGATCGGCTACCGCAACGAAAACAGCCATGGCCACATCATCACCATCGAAGATCCGATCGAATACGTGCACGACCACAAGAATTGCATGATCACCCAACGTGAAGTCGGCGTCGATACCGATTCCTGGGAAGCCGCACTGAGGAACACCCTGCGCCAGGCACCGGACGTGATTCTCATCGGCGAAGTCCGCGAACGCGAAACCATGGAACACGCGATCGCGTTCGCCGAAACCGGCCACTTGTGCATGTGCACTCTGCACGCGAACAGCGCCAACCAGGCGCTGGACCGGATCATCAACTTCTTCCCGGAAGAGCGGCGCGCACAGTTGCTGATGGACCTGTCGCTGAACCTGAAAGGTCTGGTGTCCCAGCGCCTGATCCCGCTCAAGGACTCCAAGGGCCGCGCCGCTGCGATCGAAATCCTGCTGAATTCGCCGCTTATTTCCGACCTGATCTTCAAGGGCGAAGTGCACGAAATCAAGGAAGTCATGAAAAAGTCGCGCGAAATGGGCATGCAGACTTTCGACCAGGCCCTGTTCGACCTGTACGAGGGCGGCAAGATCGGCTACGAAGACGCCATGCGCAACGCCGATTCGATGAATGAACTGCGGCTGCAGATCAAGCTGCACGGCAAGGAAACCAAGGATCGCGACCTGACATCCGGGGTCGACCACTTGAACATCGTATAAATGCGGGACTCCGGACGTAGGACTCAGTTAAAGTCAAAATCTCGACGTCGGAAACCCCTTGGTCGGGAACGCGGTACATCGCCTCCCACTTAGTCCCGAGTCCTGCGTCCTGAGTCCTGCTCTTTCTTTTCCCGCCTCATCGCCCCTGCGACAATTTTGAACTCATAGAGGCGGCACTCGAGCGCGCCGTTGTAGAGCGGGGTACGTTTCGACGGCGACAGGCCGATCAGTTTCGGCAGACGCATGTCGGCAGTGAAAATATAGGCGCGCCAGCCAGCGAATTTCTTCTTCAGGGCATCCCCGACCTGCGGGTAGAACGACGCCAGTTCGTCCTGCTCGCCGATACGCACGCCGTAAGGCGGATTGGCCACGAGAACGCCTTCTGCTGCCGGCGCGGAAATCTCCAGCATATTGGCCTGTTTGAGATGGGCCACGTCGGCAAATCCAGCCGCTGCAAGATTCACGCGCGCCAGTTTCAGCGCTTCGCCATACAGGTCGCTGCCGAAAATCGCCGGCGATGGATTCGGCGCGGGCGTTGACTCGGCTTGCGTCTTGATGCGGCTCCACTGCGCCTCATCGAAATTGCGCAGTTTCTCGAAGGCGAAATTACGCTGCGCGCCCGGAGGAATCCCGCGCGCAATCTGCAGGGCCTCGATCAGGAATGTGCCGCTGCCGCACATCGGGTCGAGCAAAGGCAGGTCGGGCGTCCAGCCGGAAAGCTTCAGGATTCCGGCGGCCAGATTCTCGCGCAGCGGCGCTTCTCCGGTCATTTGCCGGGCACCGCGCTTGAACAGCGGTTCGCCGGATGTATCGAGATACAGCGTGAAGCGATCCGTTTCCAGGAAGGCATGGAGGCGCACATCCGGCTGCGCGGTATCCACGCTGGGGCGAACGCCTGTCTGCGTGCGGAACCTGTCGCAGACTGCATCCTTGATGCGCAAAGTGATGAAGTCCAGGCTGTTCAACGGGCTGCGGACGGCGGCAACGTTCACGCGTATCGTCAGGACGCCATCGAACAACTGCGGCCAGTCGAGCGCATTGACCCCGCGGTAGACGTCGTCCTCGCTGCGATAACGTCCCGAACCGACTTCCCAGAGGACGCGGCTCGCGATGCGGCTGTGCAGATTGGCGGAGTAAGCGACGGACATCGCGCCGGAAAACCCCACCCCGCCTTCCGCCGGCTTGATCCCTTCCGCGCCCAGTTCGGCGAGCTCTCCGGCCAGCACGGCCTCCAGCCCGCGCGGGCAGGGCGCGAAAAATCTTTGTTTGTTTTCTTCAGTCATTCGTCGTGGTGAAAAGTTCTAGAGCTTCAGAAAAACTTCGAACTCGATGCGTTTCCACGGATCCCGGTGTTTGGTTAACCGCACGATGCGCGCTTCGAGCTTGTTGCCGCGATCGAGTTGGCGCGCCACGGCGTCATTCTCGGCACGCGGCACGTAGCCAAGCATATGGCCATTCCATTCGACGCGCACGGCGCGCGTGTCGTGCGGATTGGCCGGTTCGCGCACCAGCGCCAGCGCGTCGCCGACCTTCAACTGATCCCAGAGTTGTTTGCCTTCGTGAAACTGGAAACCAGCGACCGGCGAGCTTTGTATCAGGATGCGCGTCGTCGGTTGCGCCGCATTGAGCGAAGCGCACACGAACGCGGCCATCACAATGAAAAGCCACCCGGCTGCTTTCGGCGGCATCAAGACGGCTGCAATTCCACCAGCAAAATGATCGCGATCAGCACAACGACCGGAAGCTCGTTCAGCCAGCGGTAGAACACATGTCCGTGACGGTTGCGATCGTGCCTGAAGTCGATCATCAGCTTTGCGCAGTAGAGGTGATAGACGACGAGTACGGCGACGAGGGCCATCTTGGCATGAAGCCAGCCGCCCTGGAAACCGTAACCCAGCCAAAGCCACAGGCCGAATACGATCGTCAGCATGGCGCCCGGCGTCATGATGCCGAAGAACAGCTTGCGTTCCATGATTTTGAAACGTTCCCGGCTGGCCGTGTCTTCACTCATGGCGTGATAGACGAACAGGCGCGGCAGATAGAACAGGCCGGCGAACCAGGTCACCATGAAAATGATGTGAAACGACTTGATCCACAGCATGGTGATCCTCTTCAGGTCCGGCAATGCTGC
>JANXPQ010000338.1 GCA_025357235.1 Betaproteobacteria bacterium | reverse complement strand
CTGACCGGGATTCAGGCGCTGGTTCGGCTGCCGATGGCGCAGGTCCGCCGCGACCGCGCTGCCGGACTCAACACCGCCGGTTTCGTAACGGGATACCGGGGCTCGCCGCTCGGCGGCTATGACCAGGCGCTGGTCAAGGCTGAAAAATACCTCCAGGCGCAGAACATCATTTTTCAGCCGGGCGTCAACGAAGAACTGGCCGCCACCGCCGTATGGGGATCGCAGCAGGTCGAAATGATCGGTCCATCGAACTACGACGGTGTGTTCGCGCTGTGGTACGGCAAGGGACCGGGCGTGGATCGTTGCGGCGACGTGTTCAAGCACATGAATTTCGCCGGCACTTCGAAGCATGGCGGCGTGCTGCTGGTCGCGGGCGACGACCACGGCGCCTATTCGTCCACCCTGCCGCACCAGAGCGATCATCTGTTTTCCGCGTCGATGATCCCGGTCCTGTATCCGTGCAACGTGCAGGAATACGTCGAACTCGGGCTGCACGGCTGGGCCATGTCGCGCTTCTCCGGCTGCGCCATCGGTTTCAAGGCGCTGGCCGATACCGTCGAATCGTCCGCCTCGATCGAGGCCGATCCGTTCCGCGTGAAAACCCTGGTGCCTACGGATTTCGTGATGCCGGAAGGCGGCCTCAATTTCCGCCTTTCGAACGATGCCCTCGGCCTGCAGGCGCGCAAGCAGGAAGCGCTCATGCAGGACTACAAGATTTACGCGGCGATGGCGTATGCGCGCCTGAACAAGATCAACCGCACCACCATCGATTCGCCCAATGCGAAGCTCGGCATCATCGCATCGGGAAAGTCCTACATGGACGCGCTGGAAGCGCTGGAAGAACTGGGCATCACCGAAGAGAATGCAGCGCAGATCGGCATCCGGCTGTTCAAGGTGTCGATGCCCTGGCCGCTGGAACCGGACGGCGTGCGCGAGTTTTCCAAAGGGCTCGAGGAAATCCTGGTGGTGGAAGAAAAGCGCCAGATGGTCGAGTACCAGCTCAAGGAGCAGCTCTACAACTGGCACCCGGACGTGCGCCCGCGCGTGATCGGCAAATTCGACGACCAGGGCGAATGGGTGCATCCGCGCGGCGAATGGCTGTTACCCGCCAAGGCCGATTTCTCGATTGCGCAGATCGCACGCGTGATTGCCAGGCGCATCGCGCGCTTCCACCAGAGCGACCTGATCAAGGCGCGGCTGACTTTCCTGGAAGCGAAGGAAGCCGTGTTGAAGAAAGCCGTGAGCACGCCGCCGCGGCCCGCTTACTACTGCTCGGGCTGTCCGCACAACACATCCACCAAGGTGCCGGAAGGCAGCCTCGCGCTGGCCGGCATCGGCTGCCATGTCATGGCCACCGCGATCTATCCCGAGCACAACAAGACCACTTGCCAGATGGGCGGCGAAGGCGCGGCCTGGATCGGCCAGGCGCCGTTTTCGAAGCTGCCGCATGTCTTCGCCAATCTCGGCGACGGCACTTATTTTCATTCCGGGTCCCTCGCGATTCGCGCGGCGCTCGCGGCAAACGTCAACATCACTTACAAGATCCTCTATAACGATGCTGTTGCCATGACCGGCGGGCAACCGGTGGACGGGGAGATTTCGGTCAGTCTCATCGCGCAACAAATGGCGGCCGAGGGCGTCAGGCGCATCGCCGTGGTGACCGAGGACGTGTCGCGCTACGAGGACCGGTCGCAGCTGCCCGCGATGGCCACGATCAACGATCGCAGGGACATGGATGCCGTACAGCGCGAATTGCGCGAAATTCAAGGCGTGTCGGTACTCATCTACGACCAGACCTGTGCGGCGGAAAAGCGCCGCCGCCGCAAGAAGGGCGAGTATCCGAAGGCGACGCAGCGGGTGTTCATCAACGAGGCGGTGTGTGAAGGCTGCGGCGACTGCGGCGTGCAATCCAATTGCACCTCGATCCTGCCGGTCGAGACCGAATTCGGCCGCAAGCGCGCGATCGACCAGTCGTCCTGCAATCAGGATTACTCGTGCGTCAAAGGCTTCTGTCCAAGTTTCGTCACGATCGAAGGCGGCGCACCGAAGAAGTCGCGCGCGGCAAAGCAGGCTCTTCCCGCCCAACTCGAGTCCCTGCCCGACGTGGCGGTGGCCGAACTCAAGGAAACGCCTTACAACATCCTCATCACCGGCATCGGCGGCACCGGCGTCATCACGATCGGCGCCTTGCTGGGCATGGCCGCCCACCTGGAAGGCAAAGGCACGTCGGCGCTGGACATGACCGGCATGTCGCAGAAGAACGGCGCAGTCACGTCGCACGTGCGCATTGCGCTCGCGCCGGAGGACATTCGCGCGCAACGCATCGCGACCGGCGAAGCGGACCTGATCCTCGGCTGCGACATGCTGACCGCCGGCGCCCTCGATGCCATCTCCAAGACCCGGCCCGGCCGCACGGTGGCGGTCATCAATACGCACCAGCAGCCTCCCGGCCAGTTCGCGCAGAATCCCGATTGGCAGTTCCCGGCGGAACAGATCCGAGCGCTGATTGACGAATCGGTCGGCGGCCGCTCCCACTTCATCGATGCCACCCGGCTCGCCACTGCGCTGCTCGGGGATTCGATCGCGACCAATCTGTTCATGCTGGGCTTCGCGTTCCAGAAGGGGCTCATCCCGCTGAAGGAGGAATCCGTCCTGAAAGCAATCGAATTGAACGGCGTCGCCGTCGACTCCAACAAGCAGGCATTCAACTGGGGAAGGCGCGCGGCGTTCAGTCTGGAGCAAGTCGAGAATGTCGCGTCGCCCGCCAAGCCGATCGTCGTGCAGATGCCGCAGAGCCTGGAAACCCTGATCCGCCGCCGTGTCGCTTTCCTGAGCGAATACCAGGATACCGCGTACGCAAAGCGCTACGAGAAACTGGTCGCGCAAGTGCGCGATGGCGAAGCAGGCATCGGGGCCGGGGATGCATTGAGCAAGGCGGTGGCGAAATATCTGTTCAAACTGATGGCGTACAAGGACGAGTATGAAGTCGCGCGGCTTTACAGCAACGGAGATTTCGAAAAGCGGCTGAAGGACGGCTTCGAAGGTGACTTCAAGGTTACCTATAACCTGGCACCACCACTGCTGGCCAGGCGCGACGCGCAAGGCCATCTGGTCAAGGCGCGTTACGGTTCGTGGATGAAAACCGCGTTCAAGGTGCTGGCGAAGTTCAAAGGCCTGCGCGGCACCGCGCTCGACCCGTTCGGTTACACCGCGGAAAGAAAGATGGAGCGGGGCCTGATGCGGGATTACGAATTGCTGATCGCGGAATTGCTGGCGAACATGTCGCAGAAAAATTATCAGGCAGCAGTCAAACTGGCTTCGCTGCCCGAGCAGGTCCGCGGCTTCGGCCACGTCAAGGACCGCAACGTCGCTGCGGTCGCCGCCGAGCGCGAGCGCCTGCTGCAGCAATTCCGCAGTGGCGCCGGCATCGGCCTGGCCGCCTGAAAACGAGCGAGGGGCGGGAATTTGCGTTAACGTTGCTGGATAATTGCCAGTTCACGACCCCGACCCGCCCGGGGTGTGCTTTGAGCCGCAGGGAGCGAGATTCATGACCGATTTGAGCCAGCAACCCGCCGACCAGAAAGGCCGGGCCGCCAATAAGATCCGCTTCGTCACCGCGGCAAGCCTGTTCGACGGCCACGATGCCTCGATCAACATCATGCGCCGCATCCTGCAAGCAAGCGGCGTCGAAGTCATCCATCTCGGCCACAATCGCTCGGTCGACGAAATAGTCAACGCCGCGATCCAGGAAGACGTGCAGGGCATCGCAATCTCTTCTTATCAGGGCGGCCACGTCGAGTATTTCAAGTACACGATCGACCTGCTGCGCGAACGCGGCGGCGAAAATATCAAAGTCTTCGGCGGCGGCGGCGGCGTGATCGTGCTAGACGAAATCGAGGACCTGCACCGTTATGGAGTCGCCCGCATCTACACGCCGGAAGACGGCGCGAAGATGGGCTTGCAGGGCATGATCAGCGACATGATTCGCATTGCGGACCGCAACCTCGCCGCCGAACTGCCTGAAAACCTCGACGAATTGTTCAAAGGCAACACCCGCGCTCTCGCGCGAGTCATCACCGGGCTCGAGAATGCAACACTGCCCGAAGCGCTGCAGAAAAAACTGGTTTCCCGCGCCGCCCAGAATGACGGAGTCCCGGTGCTCGGCATCACCGGCACCGGTGGTTCAGGCAAGTCGTCGCTCACCGACGAACTGATCCGCCGGCTTCGCATCGACCAGAGCGATGCGCTCAAGATCGCCGTCATTGCGGTGGATCCGTCGCGGCGCAAGACGGGCGGTGCGCTGCTGGGCGACCGCATCCGCATGAACTCGATCAATCATCCGAATATCTACATGCGCTCGCTGGCCACGCGCGACGCCGGCAGCGAAATCTCGGCCTGCCTGCCGGACGTGATCGCCGCCTGCAAGTGTGCGGGCTTCGATCTGGTGCTGGTGGAAACCTCGGGCATCGGCCAGGGCGACGCCGCCATCGTGCCGCATGTCGATTTTTCGC
>JANXPQ010000308.1 GCA_025357235.1 Betaproteobacteria bacterium | reverse complement strand
ATCTTGCGCTCGATCAGGCCGCGCAGGCCGTCGACATACTCGATCTGCCCGTCGTTGCCTCTCCCCACCACGGTGAAACCCACTTTCCTGCTCCCGGCCGTGCCGAGGTAGGCGAGCATCCCCAGCCTGGCGGCGGTGCCGTAGGTATACGAGTACGCGAGGTTCATGAAGGTCTCGCCATTCTTCAGCGGCACGGCTTCCAGCAGGATGTGATAGTCGCGGGTGCCGAACGGCCCCTTGTCGGCGTTCAGTTCCACGGCGAGGCGATCGGGCCCGGCCTCGATCACGCGATAGGAAAATTCCACGCGAAAGCTCTGCCCGAGCGGCTGGTCCGACTTTCTGCCGATATTGACCTTCAGCACCGTCGCCGCCGCCCCGGCGGACGCCCGGCAGTACTTCGTGTTCAGATGCAAGATGAGGATGTCGCACCAATGGGCCGGCTCTTTCAGCGCGGATTGCACCACCGGAAAGGGATCACGAAGAAGCGCATAGACATTGGCTTTCAACTCGCCCTTTACGTCACTCGATTCGAGGTAAAGGGGCTTTTGGAACGGATTGACCTCGAGCTTGACGCCGAGTTCTGCGTATTTCGCGCGAAGGGCCGTTGCTGAATTTACGGTTACTTCTTCAGCGCGGACCACATTTCCTGCGGCAGCGATGAACAACGCCATGACCAGCGAAATCAGCCGGCCCTGGCGCCCCTGGGCCGGCTTGTTCCGGGCGCGGCTAATATGCGCGCGCGTACGAACGGCGATTGGCAACGGCCGCGAGTGATCGATGTGGAGATCACCGGGCGGACAATACAAACCTTCAGGGCGAGAAACAATCAGATCCATGGGCAGCCGGATAGTGCATGCGAACGCAAAAGACTTGTAACGCAGACTGCTCCAGGCGCCAAACGTTTCTTGCCGATGGCATGCGTATTAATGAGAAAATCCGGCTTTCACAGCATAAACCAGGATTTCATGGATATGGTATCGGCCCCCGGACGCAAGGATGCGCAGTTGCTGGAAACCAACCGCCGCTTCTACGACCCCCTATGGCGTGACGCCCGCCTGGTGGAGCCGCAAGCATTCAACACCTGGCCGCTGGTCAGATCCCTGGTAGCAGGGTCGCACTCCCGGCTCGAAGTCGCCCCCGGCCTGCGGCCGCGCCTGCCGGTCGAGGGCACGCATTTCGTCGACCTGAGCGAGCCGGCCGTTGCCAAACTGCGTCTGCGCGCCGCCAGTGTGGCGTTGGGTTCGATCACGGCGCTGCCATTTGCCAGCGGAATATTCGATCTGGTCTGCGCCGTCGACATCGTCGAACATGTCGATGACGAAGACGGCGCCCTGTCCGAGCTGTCGCGGGTGTGCCAGACGGGCGGCGCCTTGCTGGTTGCCGTGCCGTTGCATCCGTCGCGGTGGACGGCGTTCGACGATTTCGTCGGGCACTGCCGGCGGTACGAACCGCAGCGGCTGCTGGACAAACTGGGCCAATACGGCTTCACGGTCGAGAGCAGCGCGGTCTATGGCATGCAGCCGAAATCCTCGCGCCTGCTCGACCTCGGCTTGTGGTGGCTCACGCATCACCGCGAACGCGCGATGTGGTGGTACAACCGCGTGATGATGCCGCTGGGCGTGCGCTTCCAGAAAAAACTTTCCCTGCAACCCGGCATGCTCGACGCCACGGACGTCGAAGAGGTGCTGCTGGTGTGCCGCAAGCGCTGACCTGAACGATCAGGTTTTTGCAACGACCTTCTGATAGGCGATTTCGATGTTCAGGCCGATGCGGTCGCGATAGCGGCCGAGCGGATGCTTGGACATGCCCTGTTCGTATTTTGCGGCGAGCCGGTCGGGCAGCGTCTTCTTCATTTCGTCGAGGCTCGCGCCTTCTGCGTTCGCGGCCTTGATCGCGGCAACCAGGTCGGCGATATAGCCGCGGAAGAAAGCCAGTTGTTCCTTCGGCATCACGCCACCGTGGCCGGGAATGATCTGCGTGAAATCGAATTTTTCCAGCGCGTCGAGCGTGCGCACCCAATCCTCCGGAAAACCGTCGTTCATGAACGGCATCCAGTCGATCAATGCGTCGCCGGTCGCCACCACTTTTTCCTTCGGCAGGTGGATGAACACATCGCCATCGGTGTGGCCGCGGCCGAGCAGCAGGATCTGGATTTCGCGGTCGCCCACGTTGAGGCTCACCGTCCGGTCGAAGGTCCGGGTCGGCAATGCCGGCTTCATCTGCCGCAGCTCTTCGAGATAGGCCTCGGTCTGCCGCAGGTTCGCCTCCAGCCGCATTTTCTGCGCGGCATCGGTGGCGGATGCCAGATCGTTGCCGAGCTTTTCGATTTCCTTCGGCACCAGCTCCAGTTGTTTTTCGATATAGGGAATACCGCCGGAGCCGGCACCCGGCCTCGTCAGGTTTTCGCGGGTACGCTCGGACGCGATGATTTCCAGGCCGGGAAAAGCTTCGGCATAGACTTGGTTGCCCTGCCAGTGATCCCAGTGGAAATGGGTGTTGATGATCCTCTTGATCGGCTGCTTCGTGATGGACTGGATTTCGCGGTAAAGCGCGAAGGCGGCCGACGGCTTGGAATGGGAATCCACCACCACGACGCCGTCGTTGGTGAGAATCACGGTCGCATTGGAGTTGACCTTGTAGCGCGGCGCCGCGATCGCAGCGTAGATGCCGTCCGCCACCGGCTTGAGTTCGAACAGTTCGCTGGAGGCCGTGCTCGCATCGGCTGCCATCGCGCAGCAGGGATGGAAATGATCGAGCGCCTGCACCGCCGCCAGCGCGGCACCGGTACCAACCAGGAAATCGCGTCGTGTCCAGGACGAACTCATGAACCACCTCCCCTGTTTTCTTGTCGTAGTGAAAACCAGCTTACATCAATGCGGCTATGATTGCCGGCATGGCTCTTGGCGCAGAGCGCCAACTACCGAAGCGCTCACCGCAGGACGCAGAGGAAAAACGGAGGAGTTTGGAATGAACTGTGGGCTGGTCGACATTGCCCCGTCCATGGATTACGCAGCCATTCCCCTTACCCCTTAGCAGTCTCGTTTCTTGCCTTTCCTCCGCGTCCTCTGCGTCCTTGCGGTGAGCGCTTGTCTTAAGGCTTTATAGTTATCTCTGCCCACAGGGAAATTTAGTACCATGAAAATAGATGCGGTCGACCATCTGGTTCTGACGGTGAAGGATATTGAAGCCACCTGCGCGTTCTACAGCAAGGTGCTGGGAATGAAGGTCGTCACGTTCGGCGAGGGCCGCAAGGCGCTGGCGTTCGGATCGCAGAAGATCAACCTGCATCAACAAGGAAAGGAATTCGACCCGAAGGCGCATCGTCCCACCATGGGATCAGGCGATATCTGCCTGATCACATCCGTGGGACTTTCGGAAGTCGTTGCCCACCTGAAGGCCTGCGACGTCGAGGTGATCGACGGGCCGGTCAAACGCACCGGCGCGGTCGGGACCCTGCTCTCGGTTTATTTCCGTGACCCGGACCTGAACCTGCTCGAAGTTTCCAACTACATCCGGGATTAGGCCGCGCGCAGCCTCATCGGGGTTGGTGCGAATCCGGCCACCAGGCCCGCTAAGCGTTTGATTGAGCGTGCTGGATGTGCCCGGCCCGCCTGCCACCGGCCGTTTCCAGGCCAAGCAGGCGTGCGAGCCTGGAAAAACACCATGTAAGTTCGATTGACGGGGCCCGGTGGCTTTGTTCTGATGTGCATCCTTCGTCGTCATGGAGCACTATCAAACGTGTTTGCGCGAATCAACTTCCTGCTCGGCCTGGGCTTGCTGATCCAGATTACGTTCTACTTTGCAGGCGTCTATCTGCTCATCCTGCCCCTGTCGGCCATCGCGCCGGGCTGGGTCAAGCCTGCTGCGGGCATTGCGATCCTGGCGGCCACTGGCGTAACCGCCCAGTTGCTATCGATGGCGATGGGCAGTCTTCGCGGCGTTGCGCTCTACGCGAAGGAAGAGCGTCCCGCCATGCTCACCTTCCTCAGCCAGGCTGCCATGATTTTCGGCCACGTCGGCACGATCTACGCGGCGAGCGGACTGCTCGCCCGCGGCGAACCGATCTCCGAGATGACGCTGCTGATCATCGCGGCGCTCTATTTCGCCGGTGCGGCGCTGGGCATCCACGAATGGCGGCAGCGCAAACTCGCCCGCTCCTGACGTCCTTCTGCCTGTAACAACTGCGCGGGAAACAATTCGGTGGAAAGTCCGGGACGCATCTGGACCATCGGCCACTCGATCTTGCCTGACACGGAATTCGTCGCGCTGCGGCGCGCGCGCCGCATCGAAATGCTGGCGGACGTTCGCCACTTCCCGTCGTCGCGCCGCCATCCGCAATTCAACCGCGAATCCCTGGCAACGTCGCTGGCGGCGGACGGTATCGGCTACCTGCATTTCCCGGAACTGGGTGGACGCCGCGAGCCGCGGCCGGATTCCGTGAATACCGGCTGGCGCGAAGCCGGATTTCGCGGCTACGCCGACTACATGCAGACCGCGGCATTCGCGGCGGGCATTGCACGCCTGCTGGAGGCCGCATCGGAGCGACGTTGCGCGATCATGTGCGCCGAGAAGGCTTGGCAGAACTGTCATCGCGGCCTGATCTCGGATCTGCTGAAGGCTGCCGGTCACGAGGTCATTCACATCGTCGATAGCAAGCACGACGAGCAACATCCCTATACCAAACCTGCACGCATCGTCGATGGACTCCTGACGTACGCAGCCACAACGCCGGTGCAATCCTGTCTGGACCTGTGACGCGGGCCTTTCCGGGCTAACATAATCGTAATCGGCTCGATATCATTGCCCCATCGTGGAAATCATTCCCCGCAAGAACGTCACCCGCTGTCACTGGGCCGAAAACGGCAACCCGCTTTACGTCGCTTACCATGACGAGGAATGGGGCGTGCCGCAGCATGACGATCGCGTGTTGTTCGAATTCCTGATCCTGGAAGGCGCGCAGGCCGGCCTGTCCTGGTCGACCATCCTCAACAAGCGCGAAAATTATCGGAAGGCATTCAGCCGGTTCGACGCGCGCAAGGTCGCGAAATTCGACAAGGCGAAATTCGGCAGACTGCTGCAGGACCCGGGCATCGTGCGCAACCGGCTGAAGGTTGAAGCGGCGGTCGTCAATGCGCGCGCGTTCCTCGCAGTGCAGAAGGAATTCGGCAGCTTCGATGCCTACATCTGGCAATTCGTCGGCGGTAAACCGCGGCTCAATGCGTGGACGTCCCGCAAGCAGGTGCCCGCTTCCACCGCGGAATCGGACGCGATGAGCAAGGACCTGAAGAAGCGGGGCTTCAAGTTCGTCGGCAGCACCATCATGTATGCCTTCATGCAGGCGACGGGCATGGTGAACGACCACGCCGCGGCCTGTTTTCGCCGCAAGCAGGTGGGCGCGTGCCAGGCTTCGAGCTGATCGCATCCGATCTCCTGCCGCAGCGGGACAACGGCCGGACGTATCCCCTATACTGCGGCCGATTCGCATCACAACCAACCCCGCCCGCGCGGCGGGTCATGCAGACGGAGGCGCAGGCATGGCGGAACTCAAGCTTTTCCCGGCAAGCGACATCGATTTCGAAGTGATTCAGAATGGACAGATGGTCGCCATGCGTTTTCGCTCCGCCGAAGGCGAACCCGCCTATGCCGTCGTCCCCGTGGATCTGCTCAAGAAAACCTATGCGCACATTCCGACGGTACTCGGCATCGCCAGTGACGCGCGGACCCAGGCCGGCATCGCGGATGCGGCAACGGAGGTGACGTTGCCGCAGATCCAGGCCCTGACGCGCGTCGAGTTCGGCCTTCTGGACACCGAACCGGACAAGGTCTGCCTGCTCTTCGAGTTGAACCATGCGATGACGCTGCCGACCAAGGCGAACCGCGTCTGGATCAAGGAGGCGATCCAGTTCGTGCAGGACAAGCTGTTGGAAACCGAACCGAAATCGAAGTAGCCATTTCCCGCCCGAGGCGATGAAACCGGAAAAGAATTTCACCCTTTCGCAGGACCGGCGGCGCGCCAGCATCGCGGATGCGCTCGATGCGGTGGCGAAAATAAGGGAAGGCATTCCTTCGGCTTTCGTGTTCGAGCACGGCACGCTGCAGGTGAAAATGTATCGCCCTGCCTCGAACGATCCGCAGAAACCGCATACCCGCGACGAGCTCTACGTGATCGCGCACGGCTCCGGCCGGTTCGTCAACGGCAGCGAGCGCCACTCGTTCCAGCCAGGCGATATATTGTTCGTGCCGGCGGGCGTGGAGCATCGCTTCGAGGAATTCACCGGGGACTTCTGCACCTGGGTCATGTTCTACGGACCCGAAGGCGGCGAAGGAACACCTTCGGGTTCAGGTTAAAGGTGAAAGGTTGAAATCAAGAGCAGACCTAAGTGCTGTTCCAACAAAAGGCATTATGACTGACGCAACTCACCAAGAATTGATCGTCGATCAGTTCAGCAAGCAGGCCATTCCGTTCTCGACGGCGAAAACCATCGCGGACGGAAAAGC
>JANXPQ010000301.1 GCA_025357235.1 Betaproteobacteria bacterium | reverse complement strand
CGCCTTGGAACCGGAACCCATGATGGACAATTCGCCCTTCGCGGCGCGGCCGGCACCGCCGGAGACCGGCGCGTCGATCAGCAACAGCCCTTTGGCGTTGAGACGCTTGCCCAGATCGGTGGCGAATTCCGGCGCGACCGTGCTGCTGGCGATGACGACGGAACCTTTGGCCAGCGTGGACGCAGCGCCGTCCTTGCCGAACAGGACCTCGCTGGTCTGGTCGGCATTGACGACCAGAACGATGACAACTGGAACGTTGCGGCCGACGTCGGCCGGACTTTTCGCCGCGATGCCGCCTTCCTTGGCAAACGCCTTCGCTACTTCCGGGCGCACATCGCAGGCGTGCACTTCGAAACCTTTCTTGAGCAGCGTGCGCGCCATGCCCAGCCCCATCGACCCCAGTCCGATCACGCCCACCTTGTGCTTCTTGCCTGCCGCCATTTCCTCGCTCCTGTTTTCGTTGACTGCATTGCCCGCGCTTCTTTGCATCGTATCGGGCGGGCCGCTACACTGGAGCGAATTGCCCCCTTCCGCACGATGACGATCAGAACGATCATGATGCTACACACTGCCGCTGTTCTGCTGGCCGCCTGTCGCAGCAACCCTCATTATAATCCGGCAAAGTCGCACCACACCGCAGAAGGCTTTCGCAACAACTATCCGCAGCCGCCGCGGCAGAGCTTCTGGAAATGGCAGTGGGACCGCTGGACCAAGGGCGTACCCGAGGATCCGAAGCAGGGCTACGATTTTCCGCTGCTCAAACCGGACGTCGATTTTCTTTCAACCAATCGCAGCGAACCGACGCTTACCTGGATCGGCCATGCGTCCTTCCTGCTGCAGATCGGCGGCGTCAATGTGCTGACCGATCCCCACCTGACCGGGCGCGCGTCGCCGATCTCGTTCTCCGGACCGAAGCGTTACGTGCCGCCGCCGTTCGATTTCGATACCCTGCCGCATGCCGACGTCGTGGTGATTTCCCACAATCACTATGACCACCTCGATCTCAAGACCGTCACGCAGCTCGATCGTCAGAAGGGCGGCCCGCCGTTGTTTTTCGTGCCGCTGGGACTGAAAGAATGGTTCGGGGCACGGGGCATCGACAACGTGACCGAGCTGGATTGGTGGGAGAGTGCGGATCACCTGGGGCTCAAGCTCACGCTCGCACCCGTGCAACACTGGAGCTCACGCACGTTGTGGGACCGCGATAGAACCTTGTGGGGTTCCTGGGTCATCGAGCATCCGCGCCTGCGTTTTTTCTTCGGCGGCGACTTCGGCTACTCGCCGGATCTGGCCGACATCGGCAAGCGCTTCGGCAGCATCGATCTGGCCGCGCTGCCGATCGGCGCCTACGATCCACGCTGGTTCATGAGCGTGATGCATGCCGACCCCGAAGAATCCGTGCGCGCGCAGCAGGACCTCCGTGCACGCTACGCGGTGGCGATGCACTGGGGGACTTTCCGCCTCACCGACGAGTTGCTCGACGAGCCGCCGCGCAAGCTCGCCGATGCGCTGGCAAAGGCCGGCGTCGCATCGGAGCGCTTCTTCGTGATGAAGCATGGCGAGACGCGCAAGCTGGATTTCCTGCTCTCCGGTTCCAAGTGACGCCATCCCGGCCGAACGAATCGCCCGCTGCCACGCATGCCGGCGAGCTGGTCGGCCGGATCCGGGAATGGGCGCTCGAACTCGGGTTTCAGCAGGTCGGCATTGCCGATTGCAATCTCGGCGAAGCGGAGGTGCGCCTGCAGGAGTGGCTGTCGCGCGGCTGGCAGGGGGACATGGACTACCTGTCCGCTCATGGCATGCGGCGCTCGCGGCCGGAAGAACTCGTGCCGGGCACGCTGCGGGTCATTTCCGTCAGGATGAATTATTTTCCCGCCGAAGCGGCCGACAGCTGGGATGTCGTGCGCGACGGCAGCCGCGCGTACGTGGCGCGCTATGCGGTCGGGCGGGATTATCACAAGGTGTTGCGCGGACGCCTGCAGAAACTGTGCGACCGCATTGCTGTGGATACACCTTTCCACTACAGGGTGTTTACCGACAGTGCGCCGGTCATGGAAGTCGAGCTCGCGACCAAATCGGGCCTAGGCTGGCGCGGCAAGCATACGCTGGTGCTGAATCGCGAGGCCGGCTCCTGGTTCTTCCTCGGCGAAATCTATACGGACCTGCCGTTGCCGCTGGACGCGCCCCAGTCCGACCATTGCGGCACCTGCAGCCGCTGCATCGACGTCTGTCCGACGCAGGCCATCGTCGCGCCCTACCAACTCGATGCCCGCCGCTGCATTTCCTACCTGACCATCGAGCACAAGGGCGACATTCCCGAGGAGCTGCGGCCGCTGATGGGCAACCGCATTTATGGTTGCGACGACTGCCAGCTGGTTTGTCCGTGGAATCGCTTTGCGCAAAAGACCGACGTACCGGATTTTGCCGTTCGCCATGGTCTCGATGCGGCGGGGCTCGTCGAGCTCTTCTCCTGGAGCGAAGAGCAATTCGAGCGGCACATGGAAGGAAGCGCGATCCGGCGCATCGGCCATGAGCGCTGGTTGCGCAACCTGGCCGTCGGTCTGGGCAACGCGCCGACATCGGCTGCCGTCATTGCAGCGCTGCGGGCGCGCAGCGACCATCCATCCGTCATGGTCCGTAACCATGTCGGCTGGGCGCTTTCCCGCCACAACACAAAGCAGCCGTAATATTTCCACGACCGGTGACGCGGCTGCGGGCCGCAGCCAGCGTGCGGGGTTGAGATTGCCGCTGACTTCGTCTATAACGTGCCCCTCGCGTCGCAACGGCCGCGCAATCTGACCAGGAGCAACAGAATAGTGGCTGGCTACAAGAAATATGCGTCTTTCAAGGGGCGAATGCTCATCGTGGGCTTCGGATCCGTGGGCCAGGGCTCCTTGCCCCTCATCCTGCGGCACATCGACATCGAGCCCGAGCAGATCACCATCATCACGGCAAATGCATTCGGCCGCGAAATAGCGGGGACGCTCGGCGTCAAGTTCATCGTCGAGCCGATCAAAGCCGAAACTTACGTTGCCCAGTACGACAAATATCTCAGTGAGGGCGATTTCCTGGTCAACGCGTCCTACGACGTCAACAGCCTGGATACCATCGAGTACTGCCAGAAACGCGACATCCTTTACATCGATGCCTGCATCGAGCCGTGGCCGGGCGGCCACAACAACACCGACGTTCCCGCTGCGAGGCGCACCAACTATGCGTATCGCGATGCCGCGCTGCAGATGCGCAGCAAGTTTCCGAAGGGGCCGGCTTGCGTACTGATGCACGGCGCCAACCCCGGGCTGGTTTCGCATCTCACCAAGCAGGCATTGCTCAACGTTGCCAAGGATACGGGCGTGCGCAAGGCCGAGCCGAAGAACCGCAAGGAATGGGCGGAACTCGCGCAACGCCTCGACATCAAGGTCATCCACATCGCGGAGCGCGACAGCCAGTTGAGCCCGCGGCGCAAGGCGCGCGACGAGTTCGTCAACACCTGGTCGAGCGAAGCGTTTGCCGGCGAGTCGCTGCAACCGGCGGAATTGGGCTGGGGCACGCACGAAATGAATTGGCCGGCCGACGGCCGTACCTTCGATTTCGGCTGCGGAGCGGCAATTTACCTCGAACGCACCGGGGCATCCACGCGGGTTCGCACCTGGACGCCGCTGGAAGGCCCGATGCTAGGTTTTCTGATTTCACACGGCGAGGCGACTTCGATCCCGGACTACTTTACGGTGCAGAAAAAGGGCAAGGCGGTGTATCGGCCGACCTGCCACTACTCCTACCACCCGTGCGACGACGCCGTGCTGTCGATGCACGAATACATCGGCAACAACTACAAGTTTCCGCCGCGCTATCGCCTGCTGCGCGACGAAATCTCGGAAGGCATGGACGAACTGGGCGTCCTGTTGATGGGGCACAAGAAGGGGGCCTACTGGTACGGTTCGCAACTTACCATCGAGGAAGCACGCCACCTTTGTCCTTATAACAATGCAACCAGCCTGCAGGTCAACATCGGCTATGTTTCGGCTGTCATCTGGGCAATCAAGAATCCGGATGCGGGCATCGTCGAACCCGACGAACTGCCGTACAAGACCATGCTCGAGATCTGCAAGCCCTATCTGGGCAGGGTCGTGGGCGTGTATACGGATTGGACGCCGCTGGAAGAGCGCGGCGTTCTCTATCCCGAGGACATCGATAGTACGGACCCGTGGCAGTTCAAGAACTTCAGGGTGGTGTGAACCACCTCACTCCCCCCGCCCTCTCCCCGGAGCGGAGAGGGTGCGCTGCGTGGGCTTACGGCTATATTGGATCTATCTGCACCTGCTGTACCTGCAAGCCATAAGCCGGTCATGTTAGAAATAAGACTCGACCCAATTTTATTTGCTACGGCTTCAACGTTTGAGCTGAGCGGGCCAAGCAGTTGGATGTCCGCTCGAGCGAAGGGGCAGGCGCCAGGTGTTTGACGCCCGGCCAAACGCTCATGTGCGGAAGAAGAGCCACTGTGATTCTTGTCGCTGCCAATCTACTTCCTTCCCCAGCGAGCGATTAAGTACTTCGCCGTGGCTTGCAACTTCGCCCCCTCTTCCGGCGAGAGTGGCCCAAGCTCTTGAGCGGCGAGTGGGTCGCGATAGTCGACCTTGGCGGTCTTGATCCAATACAGCAACTTCTCTGTCTTGCCTTCGCTGAGTTGAAGGATTGCCAATTTAACGCGGTTGACT
>JANXPQ010000267.1 GCA_025357235.1 Betaproteobacteria bacterium | reverse complement strand
AACTGGCCGCGGCCCAGCGCGACCTGGCGCAGGCGTTGTACAACACCATCGTGAACCAGTTGAAGCTCAAGGCGGCGGTGGGCAAACTGGCCGAAGCCGACCTGGCCGACGTCAACATCCTCCTCAAGGAAGACGCGCAGTAGTCAGGGCGCAGCGCATGACCAGTGGCGCTGCTTCCTCTGCCGAAGCAATCAAGCAAGCAAAGGCAGCCTTGCGCCAGGAGGTCCTTGCGCGCCGCGACGCTGCCGATACGGCGAGTCGAAGCCGCCATTCGCAAACCATCACGCAAAAGCTGTGCGCCTCGCCTGCCTATCGCGCTGCCGACGTCATTGCAGCCTATGCATCGTTTGGCAGTGAACTTGATACGTCCGCATTTCTCGCCCGGATCCTCGCCGACGGCAAGCAACTGCTGCTGCCCCGGATAAACCGCGAGCAACGCGCCCTCGAGTTGCGGCATGTGATCGACCTCGGCGCGGATCTCGTTTCGGGTGTTTGGGGAATTCGCGAACCCGCAGAGCACTGTCCGATCCTGTCCCCCACCAAAGTCGGGTTCATGCTGGTGCCGGGTGTTGCATTCACGGCGGGCGGCGCGCGTCTGGGTTACGGCGGCGGTTTCTACGATCGCCTGCTGGCGTCATTCGATCGGCGCATTGCGCGCGTCGCGGCCGCGTTTCAGTTGCAAATGGTGGATCAATTGCCCGAGGGACCGCGCGACGAGCGTGTAAACATGGTCGTCACGGAGAATCAGGCGGTGAGCGCAATCACCACCTGATAAGGTCCAGCGTTTTTTCTGTGGCGCCGCGATGTTCTTCGGTAAAGCGCTTTCCTGCATCGGACATCGCAAGGCGCCGATTCGAATCGCCCAGTAGTTGACTGATCGTATTACCCAACTCCCCTGCATCGGCCGCCCGGACGGCCGCGCCGGCTTCGATTGCACCGCGGGTTGCTTCCTCGAAATTGAAGGTATGCGGACCGACGATGACCGGACGGCCGACTGCGCAGGCTTCCAGCAGGTTCTGGCCGCCCAGCGGCAGCAGGCTGCCGCCGACGAATGCAATATCGCAGGCGGCGTAGTACGCGAACATCTCGCCCATCGAATCGCCGATGACGACGCGGGTATCCGTTTCGATCGGCCGATTTTCACTGCGGCTCTGAAACTTGAGTCCGCGCTGTTTTACCAGTGCCGCGACCTCGTCGAACCGTTGCGGATGGCGCGGCACGATGACGGTCAGCAATTCAGGAATTGCAGCGTCGGCGAGCGCATTCAGGATCATCGTTTCCTCGCCATCCCGCGTGCTCGCCGCCAGGAAAACGGGCCTTTGCGCGCCGAACCAATTGCGCAGGGTGACGCCGAGCGCCAGTATTTCGGCAGGCGCGAGACGATCGAATTTTATGTTTCCCGTGACGCGCACGTCTCTGGCGCCAAGTTTTGCAAGCCGTTGCGCGTCACGCTCCGTTTGCGCCCCGATGCCCGAGAGCTTCGACAACGCCTCACGCGTCAGTCCGCCGACGCGCTGATAGCCGCGCGCCGATTTTTCCGACATCCGGGCGTTCACCAGATAGACGGGAACGCCTGCATCTGCGCTGGCCCGGATCAGGTTCGGCCAGATCTCGGTCTCCATGAACACGCCGACCACCGGACGGAAGCGGCGCAGGAAGCGGCGCGATGCCCAGGCGAAATCGTAGGGCAGGTAGCAACGCTCGACACTGTCCCCATATAAATCCACGCCGGTCTGGCGTCCTGTTGGCGTGCCGTGCGACAGCAGAATCCGGTGTTCCGGATGACGCGCCTGCAACGCCTTGACGAGAGGTTCAGCCGCGCGCGTCTCGCCTACCGAAACGGCGTGAATCCAGATGACCCGGGATGGCATCTTGTGCGGGAAAATCCCGAATCGCTCCCCGACATGCTCGAGATATGCCGGCTGTTTGCGTGCCCGCCATACAAGATGCAGTAGCGCCCACGGCAGCAGCAGGTAAAGCATCAACGAATAAAGCACGCGGCTCAAAATATTTCCTGGAGACGTCTCATTGCGCTCGCAACTTCATCGGCAGTCGGCGTCATGCCGACGCCGCCAAGATTCAGGGCACGGGAAGAACCGTAAAGACCTGTCGCGGCGGGATCGGTTGCGCAATAAAGTCCGATCGTTGGGCGGCCAAGCGCGACCGCCAGATGCGTCAATCCGGTGTCCACGCCGACGACGATCTGCGCCAGGGACATCAGTGCCGCCAGTTGATCCAGGCCCAGCGCCGGCGGTATTCTCGCACCGGGAATTCGCGCAGCCAGCCTTTCGCTGCGTCGCCGCTCCTCGACATTGCCGAATGGGAGCACGCTGATCGTTCCCTGCGCCGCAAGGTGTTCACCGAGTCGGATCCAATCATTATCCGGCCATTCCTTTTTTGCGGCGCTGGTAGCATGCAGCAGCACGGCAAATGGACCCGCGTCCCTCACGGGAAATGCGGACTCGAGAGACGCCAAATGTTCGGATCGCGCGGCGATTCCGTAGTCGGGTGGTTCGGAAATCGCATAACCCAGCGCCTTGGACGTCAGAATGCGATTGCGTTGGACCGCGTGCACCGACCAGGGCACCGCGTGAACCTGGTCGTAGAACAGCCGCAGCGGCTCGCGCGAACTCTTCCAGTCGAATCCGTGGCTGCGGCCATTCGCCATCCATGCCAGAAGCGCGCTTTTCAGCAGGCCTTGCGCGTCGATGATTCCGTCGTATCGAGTCTGGCGCAGGCGGCTGCGCAGGTCCGCAACTTCCCTGCGCGTGCGGGCAGCGAACGGATGCTTGCGCCAGCGACGAATGGAAATGGGGATCACCCGGTCGACACCCGGATGCAATCGGGGAATGCTGCTGAAGGCTTCTTCCACCATCCAGTCGATATGGCAATCCGGAACGGATGCGTGAAGATCGCCAACTACGGGAAGATTGTGGACGACGTCGCCCATGGACGAGGTCTTGATCAGCAGTATGCGGGGCAAGTGTGGCGTTTCCGGGTTCGACTGGATGCGCGATTATCCCTAGAATGGCGGCCTTTAGACAGACGTGATTGCGTCGGGAAGCATGACACAGACCAGCATCATCGTTACCGGAGGGGCTGGATTCATTGGCGCCAACTTCGTTCAGCAATGGATCGCGCACGAGTCCGCGACCCTGATCAATCTGGACAAGCTGACTTACGCCGGCAATCTTGCGAGTTTGAGCACGGTGGAATCGAATCCGAAATATATTTTCACGCATGCGGATATCGGGGACTTCGACGCGGTTTCCGCACTGCTGGCGCAAAGACATCCGGTCGCAGTGGTAAATTTTGCCGCGGAAAGCCATGTGGATCGCTCTATTCATGGTCCCGGGGAATTTGTCCGAACCAACCTGGTCGGCACCTTTCAGTTGCTCGAAGCCGTGCGCGCCTACTGGTCGGCATTGACGGTCGATGCAAGGCAACGATTCCGCTTCCTGCACGTTTCCACCGATGAGGTCTACGGATCGTTGCAGCCAGGCGAAGCGCCGTTTACCGAGCGCACACCTTACGCGCCGAACAGCCCGTATTCTGCGTCGAAAGCAGGTTCCGATCATCTGGTGAGGGCCTATCATCACACCTATGGTTTGCCGACCATCACCACGAATTGCTCCAACAACTACGGACCGTATCAGTTTCCGGAAAAGTTGATTCCGCTGGTCATCCTGAATGCGCTGGCAGGCAAGCCGCTGCCGATCTACGGCGATGGACTGAACGTGAGAGACTGGCTTTATGTCGGCGATCATTGCACGGCAATCCGGCTGGCACTGAGCAGGGGCCGCCACGGCGAGGTGTACAACATCGGCGGCAACAACGAGCGCGCGAATATCGACGTCGTGCGCACGATCTGCCGGATCCTCGACGAGTTGCGGCCGGCCGCGAGCCGGAAGCCCTACGAATCCTTGATCAGCTTCGTCGCCGACCGGCCGGGACACGATCGCCGCTATGCGATCGATGCAAGAAAAAGCAGCGACGAACTCGGCTGGCGGCCCGCCGAGACCTTCGAGTCCGGCATCCGCAAGACCGTGCGCTGGTATCTGGACAATCAGGATTGGGTGCAGGGCGTGGTCAGCGGCGAATACCGCAAGTGGATGGAAAAGAACTACGGCGTACGGGAGGCGACTTGAAAGGCATATTGCTGGCAGGAGGCTCGGGTACACGCCTATATCCGGTTACTCAGGTTGTGTCGAAGCAACTCCTGCCGGTGTACGACAAGCCGATGGTGTACTACCCCCTGTCGACGCTGATGCTCGCTGGCATCCGGGACATCCTGATCATTTCCACACCGCAGGACACGCCGCGGTTCCAGCAGCTCCTTTCCGACGGGTCGAAATGGGGAATCAACCTTTCGTACAAAGAACAACCGTCTCCAGATGGTTTGGCTCAGGCATTCATCATCGGACGGAATTTCGTCGGCAACGATTCCTGCGCGCTGGTGCTGGGGGACAACATCTTTTACGGCCATGACCTGTCGACCCGCCTGCAAAATGCCACGAAGAATTCCTCCGGCGCGACGATATTCGCATACCAGGTAACCGATCCCCAGCGCTACGGTGTCGTGGAGTTCGACGGGAAAGGTCGCGCCGTGAGCATAGAAGAAAAGCCCACGCAGCCTAAATCGCGCTTTGCCGTGACCGGACTCTATTTTTACGACAATGACGTTCTCGATATCGCCGCTTCGTTGAAACCTTCCGCGCGCGGCGAACTGGAGATCACCGATGTCAACCGGCGCTACCTGGAACGCAACCGGCTGCAAGTGGAGATGCTGGGGCGGGGTGATGCCTGGCTCGACACCGGTACGCATGAGAGCCTTCTGGAAGCGTCTCAATTCATTTCGACCATCGAACACCGACAGGGTCTGAAGATCGCCTGCCCGGAAGAAATCGCGTACCGGCTCCGCTACATCGACGCTGTCCAGTTGAAGGAATTGGCGAGGCCGATGGGCAACAGCACCTATGGGCGCTACCTGCTGGATGTTCTCGAAGACCAGGCCTGCCGATGAAAGTCATGCCAGGCGTATTGCCGGACGTTCTCGTGCTCGAGCCGCGCGTGTTCGGCGACGAGAGGGGTTTTTTCCTGGAAAGTTACAATCAACGCGTCTTCCGCGAAGCCGCCGGTATCGACGCGAACTTCGTGCAGGACAACCACTCGCGTTCTGTGCGCAACGTGCTCCGCGGCCTTCACTACCAGCTCAGGCAGGCGCAGGGCAAACTGGTGAGAGTCGTGGCGGGGGAGATATTCGACGTCGCCGTGGACCTGCGTCGATCGTCGCCTCGCTACGGACGCTGGATGGGGCTGCACTTGTCCGCCGACAACAAGCGCATGTTGTGGATTCCGGCCGGGTTCGCCCATGGTTTTCTGACGCTTTCCGATGTTGCAGAAGTTCTCTACAAGGCGACCGACTATTACGCACCGGCGCACGAACGCTGCGTGATGTGGAATGATCCCGACATCGGCATCGATTGGCCGCTCGCCGGCAGCGTGCCGCTGGTGTCAGAAAAGGACAGTCGCGGCGTCGCACTGAAACTCACAGAGGCTTTTCCCTGATGCGCATCCTCGTAACCGGCGGCGCCGGACAGGTAGGTTGGGAACTACGCCGCACGCTCGCCGTCTTCGGCGATGTGGTCGCGCCGCCGCGCGATATTCTCGACCTTGCTTCGGCTGATTCCATCGTCGCTGCGGTTCGCGGCGTGCGTCCGGGCCTGATCGTCAACGCAGCTGCTTATACCGCGGTGGACAAGGCGGAATCGGAGCCTGGGCTGGCAATGAAGATCAATGGCGACGCACCGCGCATCCTTGCAGAGGAAGCAGCCCTGCGCAACGCCGCGCTCATCCACTACTCGACGGACTACGTGTTCGACGGCAGCAAGACGGAACCCTATCGCGAAGACGACGAAACTGCGCCGATCAATGTCTATGGCCAAACCAAGCTCGCCGGTGAGCAGGGCGTGATGGCCGCGAAAGCGGCGCATCTCGTTTTCCGGACCAGTTGGGTGTACGGATCGCGTGGAAGAAATTTCCTTCTGACAATGCTGCGCCTGGCCAAAGAGAGAAAGGAACTCAAGGTGGTCGACGATCAGGTCGGCGCGCCTACCTCGGCGCGACTGATCGCCGAAGCA
>JANXPQ010000241.1 GCA_025357235.1 Betaproteobacteria bacterium | reverse complement strand
GGCCGCTTCGCGCGCATCCAGTTCACGCCCGACCTGATGCCCGCCGATGTGACCGGCCACACTTTGTACGACCAGCGCAGCGGGGAGTTCACCACGCGGCGCGGCCCGGTGTTCACCAACCTTCTGCTCGCCGACGAAATCAACCGCGCGCCGGCGAAGACCCAGGCGGCGTTGCTCGAAGTCATGCAGGAAGGCCAGGTCACCATCGAGGGCATCCCGCACCTGCTCGAACCGCCGTTCATGGTGCTCGCGACGCAGAACCCGATCGAACAGGAAGGCACCTACGCCCTGCCCGAAGCGCAGCTCGACCGTTTCCTCCTCAAGGTGAGGATCGATTATCCGCCGGAGAGCGAAGAGATCGCGATGGTGAAACAAATCGCCGGCAGCCAGGTCGGCGAGAAGCTCAACGTGGATTCGGTGGCCCCGCTGATTCAGCCGGACGCAGTAGTGACGCTGCAGCGCGTGGCCGCCGCGGTGCGCGTGGACAGCCAGGTACTGGAGTACGCGGTGCGCATCGTGCGCGCGACGCGAACCTGGAACGGCGTGGCATCGGGGGCCGGCCCGCGCGGCGGCATCGCGCTGGTGCGGGCGGCCCGCGCCGCCGCCCTCATCGGGGGGCGCGATTTTGCCACTCCCGACGACGTCAAGCGCATGGCGCTTGCGGCGCTGAGGCATCGCGTCACGCCCACGCCGGAAATCGAGATCGAAGGCCATTCCAGCGATACGCTCCTCAAGGGGCTGCTGGAAAAAGTGCCGGCGCCGAGGGTGTAGGGCGCGGCCTTTCTCATGTTGATCCCCGGCCGCCCACTCGTCGCGCTGGCCGCCTTCCTCGCGGTTGCCGCCGTCGGCGCTTCGATCTGGCCGGATGCGATTCCGGCATGGCTCGCCGCCATGGCGCTGAGCGGATTGCTCTGCGTTGCCGATGCCGCGCTGGCGCTGCGACTCGCTACGCCGCTCGTGCGCCGCACGATCCCCGGTTCGCTGCCGCTCGGCGTCACGCACGAAGTCGCATTGCGCTTCGCCAACGACGGCCGATCGCCGTTGCGGCTGACCGTATTCGACCATGTTCCCGCCGCCACCGAACTGGAAGGACAACCGCAGACGATCACGCTACCGGCACAGGGCTGGACGGAGATACGCTACCGCATGCGTCCGATCGAGCGC
The DNA here is from genome assembly GCA_025357235.1 of Betaproteobacteria bacterium. GTDB lineage: Bacteria > Pseudomonadota > Gammaproteobacteria > Burkholderiales > JACQAP01 > JACQAP01. The sequence continues at coordinate 11,377 of JANXPQ010000241.1, read as the reverse complement.
GGCGATCTGGCCTTCGGTCGTGTCGAAGTCCGGCTCCACTCGCCTTTGCGGCTGTGGCAGTCGGGGCGCATGACCGGCAAACCGCAGACGGTGCGCATCTATCCTAATTTCTCGGTGCTCACCCGTTTCGCGATTCTCGCCACCGACAACCGGCTCTCGCAAATCGGCGTTCTGCAGCGCCGCCGCCGCGGCGAGGGGCTGGACTTCCATCAGTTGCGCGATTACCGGGAAGGCGACGTGCAGCGCCAGATCGACTGGAAGGCGAGCGCGCGCATGCCGCGCCTGATTTCACGCGAATACCAGGAAGAACGCGACCAGCAGGTGGTGCTGATGCTCGATTGCGGCCGGCGCATGGCCGCGCGCGACGATGCGCTGTCGCATTTCGACCACGTCGTCAATGCGGCGTTGCTGCTTGCCTACGTCAGCCTGCGCCAGGGCGACGCGGTCGGCCTGATGACGATGTCCGGCGAATCCCGCTGGCTGGCGCCGCGCAAGTCACGATCGACCATCAACCTGATGCTCAATCATGTCTACGATCTGCATCCCACGCTGGCCGCGACCGACTACAACAAGGCCGCTGTCGAGCTGATGCAGCGCACGCGCAAGCGCTCCCTCGTGGTGATGCTGTCCAACCTGCGCGACGAAGATGACGAAATGCTCGCCCCGGCATTGCGGTTGCTGCAGTCGCGCCATCTGGTGCTGTTCGCCTCGCTGCAGGAAAGCATTCTCGCGCGCGCCCTCACCAGCCGCGTCGACACCTTCGAGCGCGCGCTGACCCATGCAGCCACCGCCGACTACCTGCGCAATCGCGAACTGACCTTCCGCCGGCTGGAGCGTGGCGGCGCGGTATGCGTGGACGTGGAACCCGAACAGCTGCCGATGGCGCTGGTGAACCGCTACACGGACATCAAACGCGGGGGACGACTTTAAGCTCCTGCGGCGCAGAACTAAGGTGAAAGAGGAAAGGCAAAATGTAGTAGTCGCGACTCCATCTGACAAACAATGTCCGCTCATTGGGAATTTTGGACCGACGAGCAACAGGCAAAAACCGGCCAGACTGCGACCATCCGCTTGCTGTCCTTGGCTCGGACGGAAGGCTGAAGCGTCCGGATGCCCGATGCCGACGCCACGGGCCGCTCACGCCGGGGCATATTCTGTCGATAACTGTCAGTCGCGGTGGCATCGAGGGTGACTGAAGACCGCGGTTCGACTGGAAATCGCCACACGAAGAGCGCGCTGACCAAGTTTCCGGTTGCGGAAGCCCACTCCTTGGCTTCGCCGCGGTGAGTAGCAGTCGCTCGGTTCGAACGGCCTTTGGAACAACTGCCACAGCATCCCCCACAGTGTGGAGCATGTCTTGCTTTCGGGTATATCAGGCAAATGAACTTGTGATTTGGTTTGGCTTGCTGCGAGCGACGAAAGCAGCAAGCCGAACGCTTAAGGCCTCCATAGGGGACTTTTTTTGCGCCTCGGGGCGTCTTTCGACGCAGGACTGTGCCCAGCTGTTTGTCTGAACCGAATTGTCCTAAACAGGCTAACCAAATGAACAATACGCCGTTTGACCGCATAGCCAGCGACTGCATGGCCAAGAAATTCGATTTTCCGGAGCAACTGGCCAAGCAATACGTGCGCATCCTCCAGAAAATAAACGAACTTTGGGGATCGCCAGCAACGATCAGGTATCTGGATGAACTGATCATGCCAAGCCGCATCGACCGCCAAGGTTTTCCGCCCGACGTTGCCCAAGAGCTGGTTTCGCTCAAGCAGCTTCATGATTACATCTATCCCGCCAGAAATCTCAATGTCTGGGATCCCTACTACTACGTCAACCGGGAACGCTTCAAGAATCTGGATGAGCCGCAGCCAGGTGCCGAAACCCGGGCGAGTGTCCGAATTCCATCGACAGGCAAGCCTTTGGGCAAGCGTCGTCCATCGGTCTACAAGTCATGGTTCTCGAGCAATGGAAGCCGGCATTTCCGGAATTCCCCGATCGGCAGCCTGTGTCCGACGAAAGGCTTCAGTGAGCGCACGACGAATCCGAGCGCGGATCCTTCATCGAACGCCGATGCCGAGGAAATTCTGGTGGACGCCGAAGATCTGCTCAGCATTCGCCGCATCCGCAGCGCGATCGCCCTGTACGAGCAAGCGATTGCGCGGCATCCGCGCTATTCCGCCTACCCGCACCTGCGATTGCTGGAACTTTATTACGACCTGGAAAGCCGGGAGGAATTCGAGCGCGTCGCCAGACAATTCTCGGAATACTTCTCGGTCGGGCCAATCCGCTGGGTTCTGATCAAGGTGGAATTCTGGGCGCAACTCGACAGGATCGCGGCGGCCCTGCTGCACAAAAATCATGCCCTGATTGCAGAAAAGACGGAAGACGGATTCGCGCGATAGCAAAGACACAATGACCGCTTTCAAGCAACTCAAGTGACTGGAATGGGTCGACTCCGGCTCTTCACGTAGGAGCGTGAATCCTGCCGCGCTGACTCGTGAATAAGGTCTGCGTGTGGGGACCACGCCCCGAGGCCAGATGGAAAAGACCGGTTCTCCTTAACGAGTGGCCCTCTTCATGGTCGTGGCCTTCCAGAAGAAATACGCACACCATGCCGCACGGGTCTCACTGCACTCGGGGATGCGTGCAATAGTGCGGCCCTTGCCTTCCAGCGCATAGCCTCCGCCCGCCAATCGCACCAGTTTTACCGGTTCACCTTCGTGTTGCATGGCGTCATTGAACGCAGCCATATCCTGGAAAGTAGCCAGCCTCGCCGCCTCTTCGCGCTGTTCCGTGTCCGCCTTGTCGGCGTTCCCCAATTGCGTAATCGCAGCATGCAGTTCGCCATACCGCGCTTCCGCTTCCTGATCGAGCGACTGATTAAGTTTGTCAAAGAGCGTGAAATCGATTTCAGAAAAGTCGTCGCGTGACAGCCGTTGCAATGCCATCGGAAAGAAATGCTGTTCTTCAATTTGCATATGCAGACGGTAGTTGTCAACAAATGCCCTCAGCTGATCGACAAGCGTTACATTCCCGGCCGGTGGACCCTGTTGCCATTCGCTGAGGGTCTGGCGCAGGCTCCGCGTGCGGTACGCGAGTTCTTCGTGCTCTTCACCCAATTCCTTGAGTGACTCGGTCAGTTCCGGAAAGCGGGCGACCAGCTTTCGATACACCAGGTCCTCTTTCGGGTGGTGGCATTGATCCGGATAGCCCGACAAATAATCCAGTGCACTTTGCAGCAAGTGACGGTCTGCCGGTTCATTGCGCTCTATCTCCGTCAGTTGCTGCTTGAGGAGATTCAGCACCTTGGCGATCTTTCGATGTTCGAGCTGCAATACCAGTATGGCGTCGGGCATGGCGGGTCGGTCCGTCGGCGAAAAAGCCCATTGTGACTGAATCCGAGCAGCTTTCGTTAATGAAGTTGCCCCAGAATTCGCCAGCTTTATGTCGCGGCCTCGGGTCCGAGCGCGGCTGTTCTGGCCTATGTGCGCGGTTCGGTAACGCCATCCTCACTTCTGTTCTTGTCAGTCGGCGCGGGTACACTTTTGGGGGTACTTGCATGCTGGCATTTGTTTCGTTGGCGCTTCATAGCTGCGCTCTCACATTGGTCTGGCTACCTGGTGCCGCTGCAGTCGTCTGCCTGCTCATCGGCATAACGAATTGGCGGGCGTACTGGTCATCAGATCAAATTGCGACTACTGCAGGTAAAAGTTGAAAACCTCGCGTTCCAGGTATTTACTTTCCCCTTTCCCCTTTCCCCTTTTCTCTCTCCTCTCGTCCCCGCGCTTCGCGCATACGCCTACATGCGTACGCGCGTCCTACGCCTGGACACGTATTCTCCGTTCGCAGTCCGACCGGTAACTTGGCTACACCACGCCGAATCACCGGCTGGCCAGGACCAAACAACCCGCTCAAGGAGAAAACCCATGCGTAGCCTCATCGTTGCCGTTGCATTTGCTCTCGCTTCCTTTTCCGCCATCGCCGCGGACAAACAATTCGGCGCGACCTGCGCCTACGGACTCTCGGAGTACGGCGTCGAAGTCAAAACCGACTGCAAGATCAACTGGCAGGATCCGGCCACCGGCAAGACGTTCTGCTTCAGCAAGGAAGAAGCGAAGCAGGAATTCATGAAGAACCCGGAGGCCAACATCAAGAAGGCGGAAGTCACCTACGCCAAGCTCCACAAGAACTAGGCTGCACCGGAACCAGAGTCCGGCCCGCCAGACCGGGCCAGTGCGGATTCACGCCGCACCGGCCCGATCGGATTACAATCGCCACCAACCTGCCGTGCTGCTTCGGATCGGAGCCAGGCGCGAGACTGGAGGTTGCCATGCAAGTCAAAGCTGTCGCCGGCGCCAACGAATCAGCGGCCGATGCCGCTGCGGTCTGCGAAATACTGAAGCGCGGCCTCGAAGAGCGCGATGCGGAACTTGCCGCGAGCGTGTATGCGGACGACGTCGAATTCCTCATCGTCAACCGCAATTACCCGCCCAGCAATCCACTGCTGTGCAAGGGGCGCGCTGCGGTTCTGGCGATGTACCAGGACATCTGTTCGCGCGAGATGATGCACAAGGTCACCAGCATCGTGGTCGGGCCGGAAGGCTTTGCGATACGCGAATCCTGCCAGTACCCCGACGGCGCCCGCGTGCTGGGCCACGTCATCGCCGAAATGCGCGATGGCAAGATCGTGCGGCAGTTCAATGTCGATTGCTGGGACGAATAGCGCCGGCTGGAAGCCAGCGCGAGTGATTGGTGATTAGTAATTGGTAATTAGTAGAAGCTCTACCGCCTTTGCCAATCACCATTCACCAGTTACCAATCACCGCTCTGTTGCTCTCCGCTATCGCGGAGCCAACAGAGCGTACCTCCCGCTGTGCCACGCTTTCAGGATCGCCGCGGTGCGGCTTTCCACGCCGAGCTTCTCGAAGATGTGTTCCAGGTGTTTCTGCACGGTACGGGCGCTCATGCCGAGAATGATGCCGACTTCTGGATTGCTCTTGCCCTGCGCGACCCAGGCCAGCACCTCGGCTTCGCGCTCGGTCAACCCCAGGCTCTCCAGCGCCACCGGCGGGGAGTTCAGCGTTTCTTCCTCGAGGACGAGCAGGTGCTGGCCCCGCCCGGTATCGGCGATCATGCGGATGGTCAGGAAGTTTTCTCCGCGGGACAGCGTCAGCGGTTCGAGCCGGCTGCGCTCCGGAATCGCCCTGGCCGGGGACGTATCCGCCAACTGGTCCGCAACCCATTTCGCCACCTTCTCCGGCAGCTGGATTTTTCCCCGCACAAATGTTTCCGCGCAATAACGCGTAAGCCAAAGGCGCGCCTGCTCGGTACACAACTCGACTCTGCAGTCGCGGTCGAGCACGATGATGCCGCGCCCCTCCACCAGGCTTTTCACCATGCCGGCGTCGCGTCCGCGGGCGAACGAACGCACATTGCGCAAGGCCTGGATGAGATGGGGCCAGAGCAGTTCCAGCGACTGCCTCTCCTCGTCCGAGAAATCCCCGCTCGAGCGGTGCAGGACGATGGCGTAAATCCCGGGAGCCGGATTCGGCAACAACATCACCAGCTGGTATTCGATGCCGCGCGGCTGATAGATTTTTCGATAGAGCGCGGTCTGGCGAAAAGCCTCCGGCGTGACCAGATCGTAGGGGCTCCACGCGCGCGCATCGCGGGCGTCGCGGAAATGCGTGACCAGGGGGTGATCGCGGACATGCAGCGCAAAGGCTTCGTGCCGGTCCAGGTCGTCGAAGGCATTCTGCGGCCACGCCGTCAGTTCGAAACTCATTGCCCCGGGGTCGACCCGGACGTAAGCCACCGTGTCGCAGACCACGCACCGCGCCAGCGCGGCAACAATACGCGCCGGGAAGGTGGTCGCATCGCGATGCCGGTATAGATCGTAGAGGGCGCTCAATATCACGGCCTGATTCTTGCGGGAAGATGAGGAAGCCTGAGTGCTATACACGGTATGCGATCCCATATTGCCTGCGCCATACGCCAGTACGCGTAGTTTAATCGGTTCGCAGCCGGCGGACCGTCGCCCGAGACCAGGTGAAACGTGAAAGGGAAACACGTAAAGCGCTTCGCTTCGCATACCGCGAGACCTGCCTCAGGTACTGAGTTCTCACTTTCCCCTTTAACCTTTTCCCTTTTACCTGCTTTTTTGCCTTTTTGCAGCGCGCAAATGTAAGGACCTGTCTGGCTTTTGCGACAAATTAGTGGGGAGTGCATGCGTCGGCGGAATTGCTTCAAATTCCCGCTGAATAGCAGGAACCGCGCGAGCGCCGACTGGTCCGAACACCAGAGCGGACGGGCCGCCCATCGGTAACGAAACAGCGTCCCCGTCCACACGCATCACCCGCATCGGAATGGGCCGGACAATCTGCAGCCGCCACGCGAAAGCGCAATGGTTTGCACATTGGCGGCGGAGGTCGTTCGAGGGAGACGCGTCGCACGGGAAAGCGCTAACATAGTTGTTCCGGCACGGCTCGAAAACTCATGACAACAGGAGCCTTGAACATGCTTCATCTGGACGAAAAAGAAATCGCGATCGCAAATGCGGACGGGCAAAATTTCGCACTCGATCTGGAGATTCCACGTTACGCGCGAGCCCGCAGGACAACGGACGCCCTGCGGTTTCGCAATCGCGAGGCTGTTCCGGGATTGTGGAGCGGCCGCGCCGAATTGCTCGCAGGCCTCAACGCGCCACAGGCATGGATCTCCTCCAAATATTTCTACGATTCGCTGGGTTCGCAGCTGTTCGATGCCATCACGAAGCTGCCCGAGTACTATCCGACCCGCACCGAGGCCGCGATTTTCTCGCTCCATATGGCCGATATCGCGCGCACCGTCGGCAGCGGCCGCAACCTGATCGACCTCGGCGCAGGAAATTGCGAGAAGGCAGCGAGCCTGTTCGGGACGCTCAAGCCCGACCACTATATTGCGGTGGATATCTCCACGGACCATCTGGAGTCCGCGCTGGTCCGTCTGCGCCGCCAGTTTCCCGACATCGGCATGACCGGCCTGGGACTGGATATGTCCGAAGGGCTTGCGCTGCCCGAGTCCGTTCCCGAGGCCCGGCGCCTGTTTTTCTACCCGGGTTCCTCGATCGGCAATTTCACGCCGGCGGATGCGGCCGGCTTCCTGTCGGATCTGCGGCGGCAATGCCAGCAACAAGGTGGGCTGCTTGTCGGGGTGGATCTGATCAAGGAAAAAGCGATCCTCGATGCCGCCTATGACGATGCGCTGGGCGTGACAGCCGCGTTCAACCTGAACGCGCTCAACAATGTGAACTCGGTGCTAGGCTCGGATTTTGACGTGCGCGATTGGCGGCATTGCGGATTTTTCAACCAGACCATGTCGCGGGCCGAAATGCATGTCGAAACCCGCATGGAGGTCGAGGTGCACTGGCCCGGTGGTTCGCGCCGCTTCGAGGCCGGCGAACGCATCCACACCGAGAACAGCTACAAATACAGTGTCGAGGAATTCGGCGCGCTGTTGCGCCGGACCGGCTTCAGGAATGTCACAGCATGGACCGATCAACGCAACTGGTTCGCGTTGTTTCACGCCACCGCGTAGTCCGGAGACGAACGTGAACGATCCGCGCGTACCCCACCCGATCGACCTGCAAGGACGCGGCAGCGCGCCGTCGGTCCGCGAAAACCTGCGCAGCCGGTATGCCCGCATCCGCGCGCACAGTTTCAACCTGGCCAAGCCGCTGTCCGAAGAGGATTGCTGTGCCCAGTCGATGCCCGACGCGAGTCCGGTCAAATGGCATCTCGCCCACACCACGTGGTTCTTCGAGACTTTCGTCCTCGAGAAATACGAAAAGGACTTCAAACCTTTCCTGCCGGCGTTCCGGGTGCTGTTCAATTCCTACTACAACGGTGTCGGCGAAAAACATCCGCGGCCGCAGCGCGGCATGCTTACGCGACCCGCCCTGCGTGAAATTTTTCGCTATCGCGAAAAAATAAATGAGCGGATGGAGCAGATATTTGCGCAGTCCGGCGACGATGGCGCTTTCTGCGCGCTGGCCGAACTGGGCCTGCAGCACGAGCAGCAGCACCAGGAACTGATACTCACCGACATCAAGCACCTGCTGGCGCTGAATCCTCTGCGACCGGCGTATCGCGAGGAGGAGCAGGAAGGTTCGGCCGCCGTTTCCGCAATGGAGTGGCTCGCGGTCGATGGCGGTCTGGTTGAGATTGGATACGACGGCAACGGATTCTGTTTCGACAACGAATCGCCGCGCCACAAGCAATTTCTGAATGCCTATTCCCTGGCATCGCGCCTGGTGACCAACGGCGAATACCTGGATTTCATTGCCAACGGCGGCTATCGCGATCCGCGGCTGTGGTTATCCGAAGGCTGGGACTGGGTTCAGGCCAACAACATCGTCCACCCAATCTACTGGGAGCGCGTGGATGATCGCTGGAAGGAGTTCACGCTGGGCGGGATGCGGCCGCTCGATTCCGCCGCGCCGGCCGCACACATCTCTTATTACGAAGCAGACGCTTTTGCGCGCTGGGCTGGCGCGCGCCTGCCGAGCGAAGCGGAATGGGAACACGCTGCGCGCGAACATGAAGCGGCGCCGGACCGGGATCGGCATGACCGGCTGCGCCAGCGTCCCGCCAGGAATGCAGCAGGCTTGCAACAGATGTTCGGCGAAGCATGGCAGTGGACGCAGTCGAGTTACGCGTCCTATCCAGGCTACCTCTGGCCCGAGGGTGCAGTCGGCGAATACAACGGCAAGTTCATGGTGAACCAGTACGTGCTGCGCGGCAGTTCCTGCCTGACGCCGGCCGGCCACAGCCGGCCGAGCTATCGTAATTTTTTCCCGGCGACGGCACGCTGGCAGATGTCCGGCATTCGGCTGGCGAAAGACGGCTCTGGCTAGTCTAGAGATAAGCACTAACCACGGAGGACGCGGAGGAAAACAAATGCAGACAAGGTTATTCTTGTTTGTTGAGGAACAACCATCGTGATGAACGTTGGCGGCGGTGACAACAAGCCGATCAGATATTTCGCAACCCTTTTCTCTCCTCGCCTCATCTTTTCCTCCGTGTCCTCCGTGGTGAGAGTTGCACTTAGGCCTTAGAAAGACTTAACCAACACCGCGCCGGCGCAAACCAGGATAGCCGCGACATAGCGGGCGCTGCCGAATTTCTCCTTGAGCACGACGGCGGCGAGCAGGGTGCCGAAAATCACCGACGTCTCGCGCAAGGCGGCCACCAGCGCGACCGGTGCGCGCATCATGGCCCACAGCGCAATGGCATACGAAGCCCAGGTGAACAGGCCCCCGAGCAGGCAGATCCGCCAGCGCCCTTGGAGCCGCCGCATCACCGCGTCGCGATGCCGCACGAACAGGAAGGCCGCCAGCGTTACACCGGTAAGCGCCGTAAGCAGCGGCGCACTGCCGCGCATGATCGGATACACGTAGCTCAGGTCCCCGGTCCGATATGCCGCGGCGACCAGGCAGTAGTAGGCGAGCTCGAGGATCACGGAGGCCGTCAGATACGGCCAGCTTTCGATTGCCGGCGGCGGCAGGAAAGGCAGCGTCGCTGCCGCGACCAGCGCCGCGCCGCACGCGACCATCAAGGTGTCGAGGAAGGTATCGTTGCCCGATTTGACGATCGCATTCCAGGAGGCGTGCAGCAGCGCCGCGAACAGCACAGCGGTCATGACGAATCCGGACAGATTCCCTCCTTTAGTCTCTACACCTTGTCTTTACCGCAGAGGCGCGGAGGCGCAGAGGATTCGCAGTGAAAAGAAAGAAAATAGAATTGTATGTAAAAAAGATAAGCAGGCTGCATATCCTATGCCTCAACTGCAGCAACCGGCGGCGATGCTTGGATTCGATAAATCCATTCATTGCTTTCCTCTGCGCGATTTTCTCTGCGCCTCCGCGCCTCTGCGGTTAATGGGTTGACGGGTTACAAGCGAAGCGCCCGCCTACTTGCCTTTGAACCGGGGTGCGCGCTTTTCCTTGAAGCTGCGCAACCCGTCCTGGAAATCTTCCGACGCCAGCAGGCGGGTCTGGGTCGCGCCGAACAACGCCCCGGCCGTGTCCGGGCCTTCGAGCAACGCGACGCGCGCGTTCCAGAGGGTGGCCGCCACCGCCAGCGGAGCCTGGGCGGCAATGGTCTGCGCCAGTTCGATCGCGCGTTCGCGCTGGCGTCCCGGCTCGACGATTTCCTGGATGAAGCCGAGCCTCAGCGCAGTCTGCGCATCGAACTCATCGCCTGTCAGCAGATAGCGCATGGCATTGCCCCAGCCTGCGCGCTGCACCATGCGGATCGTCGCGCCGCCCGTGGGCATCAGTCCGCGTTTGACCTCGACTTGCGCGAAGCGGGTATCGGCCGCGGCCACGACGACATCCGCCGCCAGCATCATCTCGATGCCGAGCGTGAAGCAGATGCCGTGCACTGCGAAGACGACCGGCTTGCTGCGTAACGGCGGACGCGATTCGAAGGGATCGATTTCGCCTTCTTCCACCAGCAACGTATTTTGGCCGAGATAGGGCGCAACCTTCGGCAGGTCGAGGCCGGCGGTGAAGTTCGCGCCTTCGGCGAACACCACCGCGCAGCGCGCCTCGGGCTCGTGTTCGTATCGCGTGTAGGCCTGCTCCATGCCGCGCAGCATGACCGGCTTGAAACCGTTCAGCTTCGCCGGCCGGTCGATGCCGATAAGGAACAGCCCGTCGCGCAGTTCGGTGGTGATGCGGCCGTCGGCCGAATCCGTTTTTTCTGTCATTTCATTTTCGCGGATTTGATGCCGCCCCTATTGCCCGCGGTTTTCGTAACCGACATATTTCCGGCCCAAAAATGTGAACAGCGCGCCGAGGCAAAACGCGATGCCAAGCAGCAGCACGCGTTGCACGAAAAACTGGTCGGGCGCCCCATCCTTCACCAGAAATACATCGAACACGCTATCGGTTTTCGCAAACAGGAACCCGCCCACGAACGCTATCAGGGTTTTACCGAACTCGGAAAATGGACGCCTTTCGCCCTGCTCGCCCGGCGAGGCGAGAATGCCGAACCACCAGCCGAGCAGCCCGCCGAACAGGCTGACCAGGCAATTGAGCCAGCGCGGCTCGCCCATGTTCCAGGAAGCCACGCCGACGATCAAGGCGGCGATCACGCCGAGCACCAAACCGATAACGACTTTAACGTTGAGATTTTCGAATGCGATCATGGCGTCACCTCTGAGGAGTCCGCTTGCAGATTGGAGGATTGCTACGGGAATTCATGATAACCCTCGACCGTGGGCCAGGTGCTCGACTGTCCGGCGCCTGGCTCGAATCCATCATTTAAGGAATCGCTGATCAAGTAGCCGCACGAGGCGACAGATGACCACGATTGGATTGAATTGTTAAGGTGAACGGAT
>JANXPQ010000176.1 GCA_025357235.1 Betaproteobacteria bacterium | reverse complement strand
CGCATCGATCACATCGAAGTGTCGCCGCTGTGGAAGAAGGCGGAGCGGCTCGCGGCCGAGCGAGGGCTGATCGCGACCGCTTATGAGCGGCGCAACGGGCGGCACTCGCGCATTCATCAGTTCGCGTTCGTGCATTTGTTTACGCCGGCAACCGACGTCTACAGCTGTCCGCTGGCGATGACCGACGGCGCGGCGCGCGCGCTGGCGGCATCCGGCAACAAACAACTGATCGAACGCGCATTGCCGCATTTGACTTCGCGCGATCCGGCGCAGTTCTGGACCAGCGGGCAGTGGATGACGGAGAGCACCGGCGGCTCCGACGTCGGATTGACCGAAACCACGGCGAAACGCGACGGCGCTCGCTGGCGGCTCTACGGCCGAAAATGGTTTACGTCTGCGGCGACGTCGCAGATTGCGCTGACGCTGGCAAGGCCCGAGGGCAATCCCGCCGGCGGCAAAGGCCTGGCCTTGTTCTATGTGGAAACGCGCAATGCCGGCGGGCAGCTCGACAACATCCTCGTGCACCGGCTCAAGGATAAGTTCGGCACGCGCAAAGTACCGACCGCGGAACTCACGCTCGACGGCACGCCGGCAATCGCGGTTGCCGGCGAAGCCGATGGCGTGCGCAACATCGCGCCGATGTTGAACGTCACGCGTACCTGGAACAGCATCAGCGCGGTTTCCTACATGCGCCGCGGTCTGGCGCTGGCGCGCGATTATGCGAAAAAGCGCGTCGCCTTCGGCGCGCCGCTGGCGCAGAAGCCGCTGCATACCGATACGCTGGCCGGCCTGCAGGCGGAGTACGAGGCGGGTTTCCATCTCGCCTTCTTTGCGGTGGAATTGCTCGGCCGGGACGAAACCGACGGGCTCGATACGGCAGGCAAGGAACTTCTGCGCCTGCTCACCCCGATCGCAAAGCTCGTCACCGGCAAACAGTCGGTGGCCGTGCTGTCGGAAATCCTGGAAAGCTTCGGCGGTGCCGGGTACGTCGAAGACACCGGTTTGCCGGCATTGCTGCGCGATGCGCAGGTATTCTCGATCTGGGAAGGCACCACCAATGTGCTGTCGCTGGATGTGTTGCGCGCGTTGCAGTCCGGCAGCGCGCTGTCCGCGCTGCAGATCGAAATCGAAATGCTGGCGTCAGGCGTGCGCGACGTGCGCTTGCTGGAATGCGCCAAGTCGGCGCAGGCGGCGCTGCAGCGCGCGCAGCTGTGGATTGCAAAGGCATCCGGCGATGCGATGGAAGCCGGCGCACGGCGTTTTGCCATGACACTGGGCCGCGCCTTTGCGCTGCTCCTGCTGTGCCGCCAGGCACAGTGGTCGCTCGATCACGAAAAGGATCAGCGTGCGGTATGGGCCGCTGAGCGATTTGTGCGAAATGGGGTCGATATGATTGCGAGCGAAGATGGGGCGGGATCGAAGGCGCTAGCGAACGACAGCGAGTCGTGACGAACGAGACGGCGTGGCGGTTGTGACGGGCAAGGACTCTCGCTGGCAGCTAAAGAACTACGTCCTCACGATTATGGCGAAGCCGGTATCCCGTAGAATCCCTGGAACGTTCGCGCGTTCCGTCGTTACGGCCCTTATTTATTTAAGTCCAAACTTCTTCTTGATTGCATGCATGGCGCGCCGCATCGCGGTGGCGCCTTCTTGCGAGCCGAAGGAAAGGGCGCGACGCTCCTCGTCCGCGCAGATGGCGAGGCAGGCGAAAACGGTGTCGAGCGTCGCCGTGTCGATTTCTTTCGGATTTCCTGTCGGTGCCGCATTCGGGTTTGCCAGAGGCAATGCGCGGAATTCCTGCGAGGAAAGCATCAGGTGACGGAATTCGTTGGCGGCGTCCGAGGACTGCTGCTCAAGTTCGTTTGGCGCTTCGGCCTCTGAGGGGCGCAACGCCTTCCAAACATCATCGGATGGACTAGAAGCCATGATCTGTTCCGTAGTGAATGTTGGTGAACTTCCCGCAAAACGACTGAATACCCGTACCGTTAATGCGAGCAAATTCGATGCCATGGGGATCGCTGGATGGGACGATCGAGATCGGAGCCGGTATCGTCACTGGAAGGGTATTAAGCCGCTCGGAAGCTACACATCCCCCCTGTCGGACCGTTGTTCAAGCCGCTCGTCGCTGGTAGTAGTGCCAAGGATCCTTTCGGAGGCGTTTCCGCGCTGCCGGCTGCGGGTCGAACTGTCGCCACAGGTGCCGAAAATTCAACAGCCCTAGGGGGGGCGGGGCAGACCGTAACGGCGCAACGAACGTGACCAGGTAAGGGGGCTTACGAAGAGCAGCGCGGGGGGCGCAAGAACCAAAGTCGTCACGAACGTCTCGTCGTTACGGCCTTTTCGGCAGAGCGTGAAGCGCGAAGCGAAAATCCGCCGCCGACTGCGCGACCTTTGCCGCCGTATCGCCGGGCTTGTACAGTGCCGAACCGAGCCCGAACCCGTCCGCGCCGGCTTCCCAGTATTCCTTCATGTTGCCCGGGGTGATGCCGCCGACCGGCAACACGGGAACTTCCCTCGGCAGCACCGCTTTCATAGCCTTGAGCACTTTCGGGGGATTGACCTCGGCGGGGAAAAGCTTGATGCCGTCGGCGCCGGCTTCGATCATGCGGAAACCTTCCGTGACCGTGCCGAAGCCGGGCACCACGAAAAGGTTGCGGCGTTTGGCGGCTTCGACGATGCGTACATCGGCGTGCGGCATCACGATTATTCTGCCGCCCGCATCGGCCACCTTCGACACCTGTTCCCAGTCCGTAACGGTGCCCGCGCCGACCAGCACCTTGTCGCCGAAGCGTTTCGACAGCCGGACGATGCTGGCGAAAGGTTCCGGCGAATTGAGCGGCACTTCGACTATGCAGAATCCGGTCTCGACCAGCGTGGCGCCGATGTCCGCAGCTTCTCCGGGTTTGATGCCCCGCAGGATGGCGACGAGCGGCCAGCGTTGGAGCCAGTCGGCAAAGGTTTCGGCTTTCATTTTTTCAGGCGGGACGCCAGTCGGAACAGTCCATGGGTGACTGCATTGGAATCGAGTGTACTGGATTCCAATCCCCGTACGTCAAGTGCGTGCCGATAAACATCCGCCAGTTGAGGGGTGCAGAGCAGATGCACGGTCCGCCCGCTTGTCCCGGCGGAATGAATCTCGTGGCCGATGAGCAGGCCGGAAAGATACGAGGCCGAGGCGGAGTCGGGCAGTTCGCCGAACAATCCCCGGGAGCGCACCCCGAAGAGATGATGCAGGATTCCGCCGTCATCGGCCGAACGGCGCACGCCGTCCGCGAACGCATTCCGGTCCGTTACGCCGTCTTTCATCATGCGGCCCAGGATGCTGTGCCCTTTGAACACGGCGAAAGCCTCGCCGGTCATGTGTGTCGAGAAACGCGCGATCCGGCCATTATCAACCTCGACCCACTTGCTGTGTGTGCCGGGCAGGCAGATCGTATGCCGGCCTGCGCCGAGCTGATCGAGTACGCCCAGGATCTGCGTCTCCTCGCCACGAATCACATCCGGAACGCCGGCATCGTCGCGGCAGGTGACGCCAGGCGCAATCCAGGCCTCGCCGCGCTTCCATGCAACCTTGCGCATTCCCGCGGCGACCTCCTCCAGTCCGGCGGGGCATGACGCATACGGAACCTCGAGCCATCCCTGGCGGCTGCCGATCATGCCGCTCATGACGATCTGCGTCTCGCCGGCGGCGATCCAGTCTGCGCAATGCTGCTCCAGCACCGCCGCGAAATCTCCACCCTCGACGGAAAGAATGCCCGCGGGCGCAGAACGCGCATCGACGATCCGACCGGCCGGATCGAGCCGGTAGGCGCGGAAGGAAGTGGTGCCCCAGTCGATAGCGATCATGAATCGGTGATTGGTAATTAGTGACTGGTGACTGGCAAGAGATCTTTAGAGCCTTTACCAATTACTAATCACCAATCACCAGTCACGAGCGTCAGATTGACGTCATTCGAGCAGGAACTGCCGGACGACGTTGATCTGATCGGCCGCCATCAGCATCGGCGCATGGCCGATGCCGGCGAATTCCACCAGCTTTGCTTTCGGGCCGCGCGCGGTCATCTCGCGCGCGGTTTCGCTGAGCAGCAGGTCGGAATCCTTGCCGCGCAACAGCAAGGTCGGCGAACGGATCTGGTCCCAGAACGGCCACAGCACGACGTCGGCAATCGGCGCCGTAAAGGGCAGAGCGATGGCGGGGTCGTAGTTCGTTCCCCAGCGGCCGTCGTCCGTTTGCCTGGCGGTGGTTTCGGTGAGATGGCGCCATTGCGCATCGGTCAGCGGGCCGAACGATGCCGATATTGTGCGAATGTATTGCTCGAGCGCCGCGAATGTATCGTAGCTGACGGGTTTGCCGACGTAATTCGCCAGTCTCTCCAGCGATGCTTTCGGAATGAGCGGCCCGACGTCGTTCATCACCAGTTTGCGGATCGGCGTATTCGGCTGTGCGGCGAGCAGCATGCCGATCAGCCCGCCCATGGATGTGCCGATCCAGTCCACCTTTTCAGCGCCGCTGCGCGCGATCAGCGCAGCCATGTCCGCGATGTAAACCGGATACGCGTAATCCTCATTGTGCGTCAGCCATTCGCTTTTCCCACGGCCTGGAATGTCCGGGCAGAGCACGCGATAGTCAGAAGACAGTGCCCTGGCGAGGTCGTCGAAGTCACGCCCGTTGCGCGTCAGGCCGTGCACGCAGATCACGACATTGGAATTCGCCGGATCGCCCCACTCGTAGTAGTTGACGCGGTGGAAGCCGTGGAGGGAGAGGCAGGGGAGTTGGTGTTGGCGCATGAGAGGGAGTCTATCAAATTGTGGCTGAGCACAAGGCTAATGAAGGGCCGAGGTTCGAGGTCCGAGGGCCGAGAAAAAGCAGACCCCAAAGCTTGGGACGAGGGCCGAGTAAAACTTCGGTTCCGGTGCGCTTTTTCTTGAGTTTAGACTGCCGGAGTCATTGGGAACATAAACGGAGGCACCATGGCAATCGCGAGCAATGTTTCGACTAAGAAATCCATGAAGTTCGAAGACCTCGTCGCTTGGCAGAAGGCACGTCAAATGGCAAAGGAAATCTACCTGGCAACTTCGAAGAACGCCTTTTCCAGAGACTTCGCATTAAGAGACCAGATCCGGCGTGCAGCTGTGTCGACGATGTCCAATCTGGCTGAAGGATTCGATCGAGGCGGGAGAGCGGAATTTCACCAATTTCTGGTCATAGCGAAAGGATCTTGTGCGGAGGTCAGTTCTCAACTCTATATTGCGGATGATGTTGGCTATCTCTCGGGCCCGGAATTCAATCGGCTCTTCGCATTGGCCGACGAAGTTGCGCGTATTGTCGGAGCATTGAAGGCTTCAGTCGCGAATCAACGCAACACTGCCAAGTAGCATTGCTTGGCGAAGAACTCCCGACGAAGAAGAGAGATGGTCTTCACTCGGACTTCGGCCCTGGAACCTCGGCCCGGGTTCAGTAGTTTGCCTTTACTCGGCCCTCGGCCCTCGAACCTCGGCCCTGCTTTTTAGCGTCGCCTCAGTCGAGGCTCGCCACATACGCCGCCAGCGCCTTCAGATCCTCATCCGGGATCGTGCGCAACACCGCGGTCATGTTGCCGGCGTCGTTGGTGCGTCTCTTTGCCTTGAAGTCCTGCAGTTGCTTGAGCACGTATTCGTATTGCTGGCCACCGGTCTTCGGGATTTCGTTCTGGCCGGAGAAGCCGCCGAGGTGGCACATGGTGCAGAGGGCGGCATCCGCGACCGCTCTGCCTTTATCGATGAGCGAGGTATCGCCCTTGGAATTCTGGCTCGTATGCTTCTGCGCGGAGAACCAGGCGCCGAGGTCGAGCATGTCCTTCTTCGACAGGTTCGCCGCTATCCCCGACATGAACGGATCCTTGCGGCGTCCTTCCTTGAAGTCGCGCAGTTGCAGATAGATGTAGCGCGCCGTTTGTCCGGCCAGGATCGGATTCTGCGGAAGGGTGGCATTGCCTTCCGGCCCGTGGCAGGCGGCGCACACGAGCGCCTTCTCCTTGCCGGCGGCGGCGTCCTGCGCAAAGGCGCCAGCCGGGAGGAGGAGGGAGAGGGCGATCAATGTCAGAAGTGTTTTCATATGTGGTCCGAATTACCAAGAGAAAAGAGGAAAGAGGAAAGGTAGAGCGATTTGGATGAAGTCGGAAAGTCTTTCCCTCTTTCCTCTTTTCTCTCGTATCTTTCCTCTGGGCGTCGCCCTTTCACTTGTTTCCTCATCACAGAGGAAACAAGTGAAAGGGCCGCCCTAAGGCGGCCCTTTGGGTACTGCTTGGAGCGTCAAACCCGTCGAAAGTTTACGGCAGGGCAAAAACGAAAATGCTGTTGCCGCGCTTGAAGTCGAGCTGGTTGTTGCCGCCCGCTGCAACCGCGATGTACTGCTTGCCGCCGATCTCGTACGAGACGGGGGGCGAGTTCACGCCGGCGCCGCAATTGAACGACCAGAGCTTCTTGCCGCTCTTCGCGTCGTAGGCGTTGAAGCTGCCGTTGCCTTCGCCGGTGAACACCAGATTGCCCGCGGTGGCCAGCACGCCGCCCATCAGGGGCTGATCGGTTTTCGCGCCCCATGCGACCTTGCCGGTGTCGAGATTCACCGCAACCAGACGGCCCCACTGCTTCTCGGACGCGATGATCTTGAACGCACCGCCCAGCCACAGCTTGTCGCCACCCGGATAGCCGGCTTCTTCGACGTGGTAGGTCATTGGCTGATGCAGGTTGGCCGCATAAGCCATGTGCAGTTTCGGATTCACCGCCATCGGGTTCCATTCCACGCCGCCGTTCGCACCGGGCAGCATGCGGGCACCGCTCGCGGTCGGCAGAACGAACATGTTTTCCTGCGGGACCATGGCCTGCGAGAAGCGGATCAGTTCGCCGGTGGCACGGTCATGCACGTACACATGGCCGCTCTTGCCGCCGTGGATCGCGACCTTGCGCATCTTGCCTGATTTGTCCTTGGCTTCCGTCAGGACGACCGGGCTGACTGCATCCAGATCCCATACGTCGTGCGCGATGTATTGCGAATGCCACTTGTATTCGCCGGTGTCCAGGCTCACTGCCACCATGGAGTTGGTGTACAGGTTGTCGCCCGGGCGGATTGCGCCGTACAGATCGGGAGACGGATTGCCCACGACGAAGAACACGGTGCGGGTCTCGAGGTCGACTGCCGGTGTCATCCACACGCCGCCGCCAAGAGTCTGGTAGAAGTCGCCGCCGCTGTCCTGCAGCGTCTTCTTCTCCGTTGCGATGTCGCGCAGCAGGTTGCGGCCGGTTGCGTCATGCGTGGCCCACACACCTTCCTGGCCGGTTTCCGGAATGCTGTAGAACGTCCACAGCAGGTCGCCGGTCTTGGCATCGAAGGCTTTCACGAATCCGCGGATGCCGTATTCGCCGCCGTTGGTGCCGATGAGCACCTTGCCGTCCACCACGGTCGGAGCCATGGTTTCGGAGTAGCCCTTTTCCGGATCGGCGATCTCGGTTTCCCAGACCACTTTGCCGGTCTTCGCTTCCAGTGCCACCAGCTTCGCGTCCAGGGTGCCCATGTAGAGCAGGCCGTCGGCCGCAGCGACGCCGCGGTTGTTCGGGCCGCAGCAGAACACGGTGATCGGACCCATGTTGTGCTTGTAGTGCCAGTATTCCTTGCCGGTTTTCGCGTCGATGGCGTAAACGTGGTTGTACGAAGTGGTGAGGAACATCACGCCGTCGATGATCAGCGGCGCGGTTTCCATGGATTCGACCAGCGCGGTCTGGAATACGAATGCCGGCTTGAGCTTGCCGACGTTAGTAGTGTTGATTTGCGTGCCGGGGAAATAGCGCGTCTGTTCGTAGCCGCCGTTGACGTGCAGCCAGTTGGCCTTGTCGCTGTGTGCCTTGTTGAGACGGTTTTGCGTGACCGCACCCAGTCTGGAAGACATCGGGCTCGCCGTGGTAGTGGCGCCGCCTTCGATCTCCGCAGCCAGGGCGCAGTTGAAACTGCCGGCAGCCAGCATGGCTGCTGCCAACATTTTCAGTTGAGCTTGTCGCTTCATAAAACCTCCCGTTGCGTTGTAGTTAAAGTCAGCGCTTTCACCGCCGCGTGTCACGCGGACTGTAGCGATTGCGGACGTTGCGACTATAAGGAACAATTCCCGGCCATACAAGGGTCATATCCGCGTTCCAATTTCACCAGATTCCCATTTCGCTTCCATGACACGATTCCTTGGTTTTTCACTCGCAGCGGCAGTGCTTCTAGCCGGTTCCGATTTGCTGTTTTCGTCATTGAATCAATCGATGGTTATGCATCCAACTGCATATGCGCAAGCTGCTCCCGACCTCGGTTTGAACGCGCAGTTGCTTGTTGCAGCGCGCAATGACGACATCGTGACCGTGCGCCGCGTGCTGGAGAACGGTGCGGCGCCCAACTCGCGCAATCGCGCCGGCGATACTGCGCTGATGTTCTTCGTGCGCAAGGGCAACGCCGAAATGGCCGACCTGCTCATCGCCAAAGGCGCCGACGTCAACCTGCAGAACGTCGAAAAAGTATCGCCGCTGATGGCGGCGGCCTACAGCGGCAATGCCAGCATCGCGCGCACATTGCTCGATCACGGCGCCGACGTGAATGCCCGTGACCAGTTGTTCAAGACCGCAATGGTTTACGCAGCGGGGCAGGGCAACATCGACGTCGTCGCCGTGCTGCTGGATGCCGGCGTGGAAGTCAACAGACCCTACCACCACGACCTCACTGCGCTGATGTGGGCAGCGGGGTATGGCAAAACCGAGACGGTGAAGCTGCTGCTGGCACGCGGCGCGGATCGCGCGCGCAAGGACGATCGGGGCAAGACAGCCGGAGAAATCGCGACAGCGGCGGGGCACACCGACGCCGCTGCCGCGATTTCAGCGGCGAGATAAAAGAGGAAAGAGGAAAGAGGAAAGAAATACTTGCCGCGTCGCGGCCCAGCGCTTACCTCGCCTCTCGCCTTTTTCCTCTTTTGTCTGTGAGCTATGCTCACTTCACTGCGTCGCGTTGCT
>JANXPQ010000147.1 GCA_025357235.1 Betaproteobacteria bacterium | reverse complement strand
CGGCTTGGGCATTGCTGGAAACCTGGCTGCCCTCCTCTATTACAAGTACTGGAACTTCTTCATCCACACCCTGAATCGAATCCTGGGCAGCGATGTCCAGATGCTCGAAATCGTGCTCCCTCTCGGCATCTCCTTTTTCTCGTTCACCCAGATCGCATTTCTGGTCGACGTATACCGACGGGAGGCAAAAGAGTACAGCTTCCTGCGATACGTGCTGTTCGTTTCCTATTTCCCGCACCTGATCGCCGGCCCGATCATTCATCACAAGGAGATGATGCCGCAGTTCGGCCAAGCTGCGACCCTGCGCCCGAACCGCCTCTTCTTTTCGGTCGGCATCACCATATTCTCCATCGGACTTTTCAAGAAGGTCATCTTCGCCGACGGGATGGGCCGCATTGCGGATCCCGTATTTGATGCAGCAACAACGATCGCGGTACTGCCTGTCGACGCCTGGGGCGCCATATTTGCTTACACGCTGCAGATCTACTTCGATTTTTCCGGATACTCCGACATGGCGATCGGGCTGTCCTACATGCTTGGGATAAGATTGCCCGTAAATTTTTACTCTCCCTACAAATCCACAAGCATCATCGAATTCTGGCGGCGCTGGCACATGACGTTGTCGCGTTTCTTGCGCGACTATTTGTACTTCCCTCTCGGTGGCAACAGGAAAGGGCCGACCAGGCGCCACCTCAACCTTTTCCTTACCATGCTCCTGGGCGGCATATGGCATGGCGCCGGAAGCACCTTCATCATTTGGGGTGCGCTGCACGGACTGTACTTGACTGTCAATCATGCGTGGCGGTCGATTCGAGTTCGCATGCTTCCCCAAGCATCCGGCGACTCGATGTTGCGGTCGATGCTCTCGATCTTCCTGACATTCCTTTGCGTGAGCTTTGCATGGATATTCTTCAGGGCATCCGACCTGGACACCTCCTTCACCATCGTCCAGGCATTGACGCATATGCCTCGACCGGAAGGTACCCTCGCGTCTCCTCGCAACGTCAACGGTCTCAACCTTATTGAAATCGCGATTCTCTGCGTAGTGGCCTTCGCCGCACCCAATTCCCTGCAGATAATGCGTCGATACAGGCCAGCGCTCGCGGTTAGCGCCGATATATGGAGAGATCGGCCGCGCCTTTTGGTCTGGAGCACCAATGCGATCTGGGGAGGCATAGCCGCCGTGATTGGCGCAATTTGCGTGGCGGCAATAATCCTTGTGGGCGATCATTCCCAATTTCTCTATTTCCAGTTCTAGGTCTCGACTGACGAATGACGGAAATAACCAAAAAGCACGGCGAGGACCAATCCGGATCGGGTAGATGGTTCGCGACCTATGTCGGATGCTTCGCGGCTTGCTCGCTTGCCGTTGCCGCATTCCTCTACGAGCCTGGCCAGGATCACTTCGGCGCCATCACCCTTGACGGTAATGGCGATTGGTACCAAAACTTCGCTGACTATTCCTCCATGAGAGACATTCAGGACCGGGATGTCTTCTATCACGACATCGGCAGATCCATTGAATATGCGCGCAACGCTGACATCATCCTGTTGGGCCATTCCATGGTCTTGTGGGGCATGGACTGGCGGCTCTTGCGCGAGTTCGCGCGCAAGCATGGCGTTCGCCTCTACAACTTGGCGTCGGCCGGCGATGCAAGCGGTGAGTTCCTTCTGAGGGTCATAAAAAAGAACGACATCAAGGCCCGTCTGTGGGTGATCAATGCCGACGACTACAATACGAATTTCTTCTCTACGTCCCTCGACGATCTCGGAAACTTCGGAAAGCGGGCGGCGAACGTTGTCGTCACCTACGGCCGGGGGCATGCGTGGCGCAATGTAATCAGCCGCGATTTTCGTTGGCGTCTGGAAGAGCTCATTCGCGCGATCGCTCCCGAAAAGGTCAATTCGTATCTTTACAGGAAAGCATCGATCGTCACATTCAGGTCGGCAAGCGACGGCACCTGGTTTATAGAGAAGTTGCCGATCTTCGTTTCCAGGGACAATCCGATGATTCAGAACATTCGAATCCAGACCTGCCCGGCACAGCAGCCGGAAATCCAGCAAGCGAAGCGATACATGGACTCTCTCGGGGGTTCGTTCGTGTTCATGCTGGTTCCCCACTTGAACGCGTGCCGCCAACGGGTGGGCGAAATGGCTCGCGCGCTGGGAATCTCGTCCGTCCTGATCGACGAGAGCGACATTACAAGCGTCGACGGCGGCTACCATTTCGATGCTGCTGGCGCTCGACTCTATACCGCGAGATTTCTCCAAAAGCTCGAAGCCACACCGGAATTCCAAAAGCTGGTCCGGGAGAGATTTCGGTAAGAATTGCATGCACGAGGGATCGTCGGATAGGCAAATTCTTCGATCCAACGGCCGGGGTGCAAGCGTCGCTATCCCTGTCCTATGCTGAGCAAGCATCGGCCGGCCAGTTTTCCATTGCGCATTCTCTCGATCGCCGTGTTTATATCGCTCAATTCGAATTGTTCCGTCAGGATCTCGCGCAACTTGAGTTTGCCGGCGCGATACAACCCGAAATAGCGCGGAATATCTTTCTCGGGGACGGAGCCTCCCCCATGCGAGCCCGTAATTACTTTCCCGAAGTGCATTGGAAGGCTGAATATCGAAATATTGGCGCCAGCTTTCGGAACCCCGACCAGCACCACCCGGCCTTGCGGCTTGGTAATCGAGTAGCCCATTTCGATGATCGCCGGTTGGCCGGTATTGTCGATGAAGACGTCCACGCCCGCCCGCGCGACGATCTCCTCGATCTTCCGGGGTGCATCCCCGTTGCTGGAATTGATCATATGCGTTGCACCCATGGCGGCCGCGAGGGACAGTCTGTTGTCATGAATGTCGACGGCAATGATGGGGTAGGCGTTCGTCAGGGCCGCGGCCTGCACGATATTGAGGCCGATGCCTCCCGCGCCATAGACGACTACGGATTCGCCGATTCGTGCCTTCGCGTCGTTTTCGATAACGCCAAACCCTGTGGTCACTGCACAACCGAACAGGGCTGCGACTTCTAAGTCGCTGTCGTCCGGGATTCTGGTAAGGCGGTTTTCTGATACAACGGCGTACTCGCTAAAAGTCGTGATCCACCCGGCGTTGAGCCGCTTCTCTTTCCACTCATAGACTGGCGGCGCAGCCTCGATTCCAAGGCCTTTGCGCCAATGCAGAACTACCTTGTCATCGGGTTTTACATACCGTACGCCAGGACCAGTTGCAACCACGGTGCCGGAACCTTCATGACCCAATAGATGGGGCAAATACTTGTCTTCGCCCTTGGCGCCGTCGATCTCGCCAAGCTGGGATCCACAGATCCCGCTGAAGTGGATCTTTACCAGAACCTGGCCGACGTCCAGCGTTTGCGGCAGGCTCACCTGGTCTACGGTCAATGGCCGTTTCTGCTCAACCAGGATGGCTGCCTTCATAGTCTTTGGGAAATTCATCTGCGTCACTCGAAG
>JANXPQ010000141.1 GCA_025357235.1 Betaproteobacteria bacterium | reverse complement strand
GGCAGCGGCGACGACAGGATCTACGGCGGTTCGGGTAACGAATACATCGAAGGCAACGGCGGCAACGATACGATCAGTGGCGGCGGCGGTAACGACGTGCTGATCGGAGACGACGGCATCAATCTGGCATCGGATTTTCTCTTCCCGCACATATTCCGCGGAGTTCAGCTGATACCGAGTGCAACAGTCGGCGCCGCGGCATTGGCGGCAGTTGCGCCCGTCGACGCAATGCTCCTGCCACAGGCTCTGCTCTATGGCAGCAACAACGTCGCAATGTTCGGCGAGGTTGCGCCGGACAACGCCGGGTTTGGCAAATGGATGGGCCCGGATCAGCTTCCGCTGCACTACCACGAACTTGCGGCGCTACTCAATCGCATCGGCGGCAACGATACGATCTCGGGTGGCTCCGGTAACGATGTAATAGTCGGAGATTTCGGCATGAACTTCTCGACCAACTTGGGGCTGAACATCGCGCCCTTCGTGGTTGGGATCAAGGGGCTGGAGGCAAACGTTTTCGGTTCCGGTTACGGTGTGCTGGAAGCCGGCGGCGATCGTCTGGGGCTGCAGGAGGCGACGCTTACGGCGGTGGCGAACCAGCTACATGCGCTGGACTCAGCGCATCCCGAAGTTCTGGACAAGCTGTACGCGGACCGGACAATGTTGGCCAATATTGTGGATCCGTCCGGAGCCAGCTTCCGTCATGAGATCAGGGGCGGCAACGACGTGATCAGCGATAGCGGAGGCAGCAATGTCATCGTCGGCGACAGCAGCTTGGTGACCGCCGCATTCGTCGATGGTTGGGCGCCCGAGGCAGATTCGAGCGGCATGCATCGGGTGGTCACATCCCTGGACCTGACCGGCGGGAACGATCAGATCGTCGCAGCCGGCCAGAACACGATCATCGGCGACAACAGCACGCTGGTGGCGGCTTATGCCAGCATCTCCCATACCCAGATCGACGGACAAACCGACGGCAATGATTGGTATTGCGGCGACATCTACCACGATTCGCACGAGAAGACGACCGGCGATCCCATGATCACCGTCAGCAACCTCAACATATCGGGCGGCAATGACACCATCACCGGCGGCGATGGTGGCAACGTGATTCTCGGCGACAACAGCGTGGCGATCACGGCGGTCGTGAAAATTTCCTCTCACGTGGAAAATGTCCATGTCGAAAACCCGCTGAACTACCAGCAGGTGGTCCCGGGTGTGGACCTGATATCGAAAATCTCTGTTACTGGAGGAAACGACCAGATCCAAGGCGGAAACGGAGGCGATCTGCTTGCCGGGGACAACAGCCTTGTGGTTGCACCGATCGTTACGGTCACACAGGACGTGCTATTTCAGGAAACCGCAAGCATACCGGTGCAGGTGACACCGTCACCGGCGAAGTATTCGAAGATTGCACCCCGGTACGTCGTGCAGCAGGACGTCCTGGATGATGTGGTGTCCGGGGTTCAGGTCACGGGTGGTACCGACACGATCACGGGCGGGGCTGGCAACGATTTGTTATTCGGTGACAATATCGGAATCATCTCGCCGGTCGCGAATCTATCGCAGATCGTTACGTTCTCCGATCAGCACGATCGCGAACACGACCTCACCAACATATTTGCGGGGCTCAATCTGTCTGCGGCGCAGATCGACGATTTGAAGCACGATCTGGTGCGCAACATTACCTTCACCGGCGGGACTGACATCATTTCCGGCGGCGCAGGCAACGACGGCGTGTTTGGCGACAACGGCGTGGTTATCGAACCACTGGTTGTTTTCAGCCAGAGCCTTATCTACGCCGATGACGGCCGTCACTTGGACTTCCATGATGCCTTCCTCGGGGGGCTGGGCCTCATCGACGATCTGGTCGACAATGTTTACATCAATGGCGGAAACGACACGCTGTCGGGCAATGCGGGCAACGATCTGATGGCGGGGGACAATCTGGTTCTGATTACGCCCCGCGTAAACGTGCGGATCACTCAGGCGGACGTGAACGACCGTGGGTATGACGATCACGGCCATATACAAGGCGCAGGGCAGTACCTTTTCAACGACGTGGTGGGAGATCTCTACGTCTCCGGCGGCAACGACACGATGTACGGTGGTTCCGCCACGGATACGGCCAGCACGATAACCGGCGACGATCTGATGGCCGGCGACAGCCGCATCGTAATCGAGCCGGTGATTACCGAGACATTGCAGTCCGACTTCCATGGCAATGCCGATGACCATATCGAAGAACACCGCATGCTCGCAGCGCTGGTGGTTACGGGGGGCAACGACACGATCAGCGGCGGTGACGGCAACGATGTCCTGATCGGGGACAATAGTATCTTCGTCGCGCCGCAGGTAACGATCAATGTCGTCGAGAACGGCGATCACGATATGCGCGATCTGCAATATTACGACCTGCTTTTGGGCGCTCCTGTCGGGGAAATATTTGTGACTGATGGTAACGATCGGATAGCGGGCGGCACCGGCAACGACCTCATGGTGGGCGACGACGTGCTCAGCATCACCATGGTCGTGAAGGGTGTAAGCATCAACGGCAGGGCGGCCTATGACAACGACTACTGCTCAGCATTGATATTCGAGGGCCCGCAGGTCTGCATGATCGCCGGCAACGACACGATGAACGGCCAGGCAGGCAACGATGTTCTCATCGGCGACGAGTTGATAGTACTCGGCTTTACCGGAGACTACGAACGGGACGGGGAGAGAATAGAGCAGCACGACAGGCGGGAGAGTGACGATGACAACGCGCACGTCGACGACGACAGTCTCGCTTGCGGACCTCATCGGCATGACGACGGTGATGGAGAGATCGATATCGTCAACAACTACGACACGATCTATGGCGGTGATGGCCGGGATGTAATCTGGGGAGGCAGCCTGGTGGGTTTGTATGCCAGCGTATCGGATGAACCACTCTCCGAGGTTGAATCCGATGGTGCGCTGGTTGTCGACGACAACAGCGGAGCATTCTTCAAATTCTCCAATCTGAGACCGTTCGAGAACTTCCCCGGCAGCAGATCCGACTACGTATTTGGCGACAGTCACTGCGATCTGCTCTCCGGTGGCAATCCCGCTGCGCCCTTGTGGCAAACCGCGGTAGGGGGCGAGCAGACCGATCACGTGCAGCTTCTCACCAACGACCAGTTGCTGCCGATCGTTACGGAAGCGAAGCTGCTCTGGACGGAGGCGCTCGGCGCGGGAGACAGTCGGCTCGCAGTGCTCCACACCGTCGACGTCACTGCCGGCAATCTGCCGGAGGGCAAGATCGGTGCGACCGTCGGCAACGAGATCGTGATCGACAGCACGGCGGCGGGCCGCGGCTGGTTCGTCGACCCGACTCCCGGGGACAGTTCGGAATTCGGGCCCACGGGTGTGGCAGGCGAGTTGCGCGCGCTCTCAGGCAGTGTCGCATTCGGGCGCATGGATTTGCTTTCCACGGTGATGCACGAAATGGGCAATGCCATGGGATTCCGGGAAGATCAGGGACACGATGTCATGAGTGATACGCTGACTCCCGGTATGAGATTCCTGCTTACGCCTGTCGCGCAAGGCAATGCGGATGCGATGAAGGCCCAGACGGCGGCCGGATCAATTGCGCAGGCCGCGCTGCTCGAAGAGCACTGGATGCCGAATATCGGCAATAAGCCAGTTGACGCAAATGAGCAGGGTCTGAGCAAACTCCTCGAGGAGTTCGACTGGTCCAGTCTCGACAATGCGCTGTCGGGCGGCAATCGGGGACCTATAGACTGGAACGGCGGCTCTTTCGGCAAGCTCTGGTCGCCGTTCAGCACGTCAGGAGGCAGGGGAACATCCGGTATCGCGCCGAATATTCCCGATTTCCTTCATTCGCTTCTCGAATCAGGCGTTACGGGAAAGGACAATGGCGTAGCCGGATTGACCCCGGATGAAGCGCAATCGTACGACCAGACTGGGGCGGAATTGCTCAAAGGCTCTGCGTGGGGCGGCCAAAGTGGCGGCGGCAAGGAAGGGAGGTCGAGTATCGGTCATGTATCGAGACATAGCTGAGTAACCTGTAAGGATGCGGGTGGCAATGCGGGTCATCCCGACAAGCACTCGATGTTCCACTAACTGACGGCATGCGGGCGGCCACCGGCAGGTGAGCCGCCCGTTTTTTGTCCGCAGCACGCGTGGCGGACGGGCTGGAGTCGTGTTTTAATGCGGTCGCAATTCAACAACGAATTCAGGAGAGATGATGGCTGAAGCCAAAAAACCCGAGGGCTCGGATGTCAAAGGGCTCGAAGGCACCAAGATCAAGTGGGACGACGCGAACATGAAGAGTTCCTACGCGAACGTGTGCAATGTCACCAGCACGCGCGAGGAAGTCGTCATGCTGTTCGGTATCAACCAGGCGTGGAACCGCGGCCAGAAGGAAGTCACGATCCAGCTGACCGACCGGATCATCATCAGTCCGTATGCGGCGAAGCGTCTGGCAACACTGCTCGACGGCGTCATGAAGGAATATGAAAGCCGCTTTGGCGCGTTACAGGTCGAGGCCGTAGCGCCGAACAAATAAGGCCTCTTTCCGGTCCGCCGCAGGTTCGTGGCATCCGGACCACTCCAAACGGGGCGCGCTTCGGCTGGCGCCCCGCCGTTGGCTCAATTGGCGCGGGCGGCGAGGAACGACTGCCTGGCCAGATTCTCCAGCACTTTGCCTAACGCGGAATGAAGCAGTTCGCGCATTTGCGTCTCTTCCGCAATGACCGTCTTTTCGTTTTCCGGATGCAGCACGAATTCGCCGGCTTTCAGTGCCTTTACCGATAGCTCGATCAAGTCTGCCAGGCTGCGGGTTCCATCGAGGTGTTTCAGTGTCTGCCGGTGAATTTCGTCGAGCGTGATGAACTCGCCCCGCAGGTTGGCCGCCCGGTAACCTTGCGCCGCCTGCAATCTTGCCCATGCGCTGGTTGAAGGCCGCCCGGCGACGGTAGTGGTGTACGCAACCGGCGTGACGCGCCACTCCACGACACCGGCTCCGATGGCCGTGAGCATGTCCCCCGAAAGCGATCCTTCGTCGGCGGTCTCATCGGCCGGATGGCCCAGCCGGGCGGCTTCAGACCGGCACTCCGCCAGAAGGTCGGTAAAGGCTACCGGCATCGGCCATTCCCGCCGCAAAGCGTGCAAGGCCAGCTTCGTCAACGGGGACTTGCAGGTGAGTCTGCCCCCTCCCTGGACCTGGTAGGTGACGCGCCGGGAAGGATCGAGGTCGGGTACGTCCGACTCCGAGGCGGCATTCGACGCCAGCAGCAGGTCTTTGACGACACTGGCATCGATCGCCCGGTTCAGGCGGATGCTGTTGCGGCAGATCAGAGTCTTGCGGAAATACCGGCAGCGCACAAAATCCATGTACTGCTCCATCTGCAGGATATCGTGCGCGCCGAGATCGTTGAGAGTCTTGGCTATGTCAGGCGAGAAATTTGACGAGATCATGGTCGAAAATTCCGCTTCACCCAGATATTGCAGCCCGTTCACGGCGAGCTCTTGCGCAAATTCGTGGAAGTACAGGGGCTGGTTGTGCTCCTCCAGAAACTCGTGATGCAGGTAGTAATCCGTCATCTTGCCCAGATTCCGGAATTCGCCCTGCAGCAGTTGCCGGTAAGGCGTGTCCGCCGTGTGTGGCGCCTGCGCGACGAATTCGACCAGCGATTTGGCCTGCGCAAGCCGCGTTTCCGCGTCGGAAAACTGCATCCCGCGATAGAACATCATGTCCCGGATGATGCCGCGGATGTGCCAGCCAGGATAGGTGTTGTAGCTGATGTAGGCGACGCCGTTGGGAGCAAGATTGCGGTGGCAGATTTCCAGCATTTTTTCCTGTATGCGCGCCGGTACCCACGAATAAACGCCGTGACTGATGATGTAGTCGAATTCGCCGATGCTGTCGTCGACATTGAGTATGTCCAGATGGCGGAGCTGGACATTTTTCAGTCCCAGCATGTCGATCGTTTTCCAGCCTTCGGCCACCTGGTGCGAGGATGCGTCGACGCCAACGCATCGGGATCCCGGGTTGATTTGTGCGATGGCGATGAGGTTGCCCCCCATCGAGCATCCCAGTTCGAGCACGCGGGCGTTTGCCGGTGCAGGCGAGTCGAGTCCGAACAGCTTTGCCACTGCGCACAGGCGTTCGGGATGGGTCTCGGGAAAAGGAATGCTCGGGTAGGGAATCGCGTCGTAAGACGTTATTTTGTTATTCATGACGAGTGCGTGACGGTGGTGGTTGCAGAAGTGGCAGGACGGCCGGATGGTTCGCCTCTTGCGCAGTATATTCTGAAGTCAAGCGCTCTTTGCGCTTGCGAATGTCCGGACCGCAATCTCTATTGGTGCGGGCGTGGAAGGCCGTGGCGCCGCCGTTTTTGCCTCCCTTTCGGGCGAGATTGCATTCGCAGGTCGTGTTCCCCATGCCCGCATCCACAGGGGTCATTCACTCCTGTTGCGGGTGACTTTTGCATCATCGGAACCTGTATGTCGGTGAACAATGCCTTGTGGCGGGCGATGCGAATCAGCCACCGGGAAGTCCGCACCCGGAAGCGCCGCGGAAACAGCATTTACCCCATGAATCCGTGCAGAATATCGCTGGACATGATGTAATCTCAGGTTCTACGTTTGGCCTGTATTCCAGGGGGGCGTGAGCGGCGGTTCGGGGCTGACTGAGGTGCTTGCGGTTCCGGAATCAAGGTGCTTCGAGACATTGGAATTTTTTGAAGTGGGACGACTTACAGAATAATGAAGAACGCTTGGCGATACGCACGCAACAGCGCCGGCCTGTTCCCGGGCACGCTAACCTGCGGTCCTGGACTGCGCTATCCCTTCGCGTAAATGAACTCCTCATCAGAAGCACAGGATCCCCGGGCGAGACTGCACGTCGCCGAACTGCGTCGTAGCGAGCCCACGGTTACAGACTGGCGTGCCTTTTCGGAAGCGACCAGTCCGGAGGCGTATGCCCAGAGCTGGCTCGCGCTGCAATGCCTGATGATTCCAGGCTGCAGCGACGGGGTTGTGGTGTTGCAGAAACCAGGCGGTCAGGAGTTTGTTCCGGCCGCGTTCTGGCCGGCCGATGAAAAGAAGGATCGCAGTCATCTGGCCGAGGTTACCGAGCGCGCCCTGCGCGAGGCACGCGCGCTGGTCAATTCGCGCGAGGTGCCCTCGGTGCTCGATCCCGATCGTTCACAGTTGCGCTACCAACTCGCCTATCCGGTGAAGGTGGAAGGCAGTCTGCGCGGCGTGGTGACAGTCGAAGTCGACCAGAGGCCGGAAAGCCAGCTTGAAAGCGTCATGCGCCAGTTGCAATGGGGTGCAGGCTGGCTGGAAGTCATGTTGCGCAGGGGTCAGTTCGATCCCGTTGAAATTTCCCGCAAGCGGCTTGCCTTCGTCGTCGAGCTGTTATCCACTTTTCTGGAGCAGACTGATTTCGAGGCCGCTGCGGCCGCCTGTGTCACCGAGCTGGCGGCATTTCTGGGCTGCGACCGCGTCTCACTGGGTACGCTGGAGCGGCGCCGGGTCCATATGGTGGCGTTGTCGCATGCCACCCAGTTCGACCGGCATTCCAACCTGGCGCGCGCAATAGAGGCGGCGATGGAGGAAGCGGTCGACCAGCGCGAGACCATCCTGTATCCCGACAACCAAACCGATCGCCGCCTGGTCACGCAAGCCCATGCCGCATTGGCGCAGGGGTTCGGTTCAGGCGTCGTATTGACCTTGCCTCTGGCGTCGCGCGGGCGCACTGTCGGCGCATTATGCCTGGAGCGTGCGGGCAACTATCGCTTCGAAGGCCCGGCACTGGAGCTGGCGGAAGGCGTGGCTGCCCTGATCGGCCCGCTGGCCGACATGCAGCGCGGCAACGAGCGCGCCTTGCCCGCCCATCTGGCCACTCGCGCTTCGGGATTCTGGGAAAAGCTGATCGGACCCCGCCATGCCGGGCTGAAACTCACGCTGTTGCTGGCGCTCGTGGGCATCGCCTATCTTTGCGTGGCGAGCGGAGTTTACCGGATCACGTCCGAAACCACCGTCGAGGGATCGGTGCAGCGCGTCGTGGCTGCGCCATTCCAGGGGTTCATCAGCGAAGTCCATGTGCGACCGGGAGACACGATCAAGCAGGGCGCGCTGATCGCCAAACTGGACGACCGCGACCTGCGGCTGGAGCGGCTGAAGACACTGGCGCAGCGCGAACAGTCCAACAAGCAATACCGCGAAGCGATGGCGAACCGCGACCGCGCGCAGATCAAGATTCTGGCAAGCCAGACCGATCAGCACGAGGCGCAGCTGCAACTGATCGACGAACAATTGTCGCGCACCACGATCACGTCGCCATTCGACGGCATCGTGGTGAGCGGGGACCTCAGCCAGTCGCTGGGGGCTCCAGTAGAGCGTGGCCAGGTCCTTTTCGAAATTGCGCCGCTGGATAGTTACCGCTTCGTAATTCAGGTGGACGAACGGGACATCGCGGATGTCGTGGTCGGTCAGCACGGAGAGCTTACGTTATCGGCATTGCCTGGCCAGGTCACGGATTTCGAAGTCAAGAAGATCACGCCAGTGAACACCGCCAAGGATGGGCGCAACTTCTTCCGTGTCGAGGCAGCCCCGATCGGCCAGACCGAGCGCGTGCGGCCTGGAATGGAGGGAATCGGCAAGATCGAGGTGAATGAGAGGCGGCTTATTTCCATCTATACCCGCGATCTCGTCAACTGGGCGAGGCTGTGGATCTGGACATGGTGGCCAGGCGCATGAGCTCCCTGGATGCATTCAGCGCTTCCTGGCATCGCGTCGCCAACCTCAAACCGCGCCTGCGCGGACACGCGCGGATGTCGCGCCACCACTATCGCGGGCAACTCTGGTACGTCCTGCAGGACCAATCCTCGAGAAGAGTGCATCGCTTCACGCCTTCCGCCTACCAGGTCATCGGCCTGATGGACGGGCACCGCACCTTGCAGGAAATCTGGGACGTGGCCTGCGCGCGTCTTGGAGACGAAGCACCGTCGCAGGAGGAAGTCATCCGCATGCTGGCGCAGTTGCACGTGGCGGATGTGCTCCAGTGCGAAATACCTCCCGACGTGGATGAGATGCTGCGCCGCCAGGAGCGCATGCGCGGCGTAAAGCTGCTGCAACTGATCATGAGCCCGCTGTCGGTCAAATTTCCGCTGATCGATCCGGAGCGATTCCTGACCGCCGCGCTGCCTTTTTACCGGCCGTTTTTTTCCTGGTACGGGGCGATCCTGTGGCTGGTGGTGGTGGGATTCGGCGTGACGCTTGCCGGCCTGCACTGGGGCGAGTTGACCAAGGACATTACCGATCGCGCGCTGGCGCCGGAGAACCTTTTGATCATGTGGTTCACCTTTCCGGTCATCAAGCTGTTTCACGAATTCGGCCACGCTTGCGCGGTCAAGCGCTGGGGAGGCGAGGTCCACGAGATGGGCATCATGCTGCTGGTCATGATGCCGGTCCCCTATTGCGACGCATCTGCGTCCACGGCTTTTCGCGGCAAGTATCAGCGCACCGTGGTCGGCGCCGCCGGCATGCTCGTCGAAGTCTTCATCGCGGCGCTGACCGTCATGCTCTGGGTCAACATGGAACCGGGCTTCGCGCGCGCGGTGGCCTACAACGTCATGCTGATTGCGGGCGTGTCGACCCTGTTGTTCAACATCAATCCGCTGCTTCGCTTCGACGGTTACTACATTTTCAGCGATCTCATCGAGATCCCGAATCTGCGCACGCGGG
>JANXPQ010000135.1 GCA_025357235.1 Betaproteobacteria bacterium | reverse complement strand
GGCATCATCGGCCCGAACGGCGCGGGTAAATCCACGCTGTTCAAACTCATCACCGGAAAAGAAAAGCCGGATAGCGGCGAAGTGAAGATCGGCTCCACCGTCAAGATCGCACACGTCGATCAGGCGCGCGACTCGCTGCAGAACGACAAGACCGTGTTCGACGCGATCTCCGGCGGCAATGACATCCTCACCGTCGGCAAATACGAAACCCCGGCGCGCGCCTACATCGGCCGCTTCAACTTCAAGGGCGGCGACCAAGCCAAGATCGTCGGCCAGCTTTCCGGCGGCGAGAGAGGCCGCCTGCATCTGGCGCAGGTGCTGATCTCCGGCGGCAATGTCTTGTTGCTCGACGAACCGTCGAACGATCTGGACGTGGAAACGCTGCGCGCGCTGGAAGATGCGCTGCTGGAGTTCGCCGGCTGCGTGCTGGTGATCTCACACGACCGCTGGTTCCTCGACCGCATCGCCACCCACATCCTCGCGGCGGAAGGCGATTCGCACTGGACGTTCTTCGATGGCAACTACCAGGAATACGAAGCGGACAAGCGCAAGCGACTCGGCGAAGAAGGCGCGAAGCCGAAGCGGATACGCTACAAGCCGATCAGCCGCTAACCTGCTTCTTATGATACAGACAAGTGCTGCTGCAAGTGGAATAATGACACATGGAATTCGAAGCCGACCCGGACAAGGCAGCGCAAAATCTCAGGAAGCATAAGGTCAGCTTTGAGGAAGCGGCTTCCATATTCGGCGATCCGATGGCATACACGTTTGCCGACCCCGACCACTCTGTCGGAGAGCACCGCTGGCTGACATTCGGGATATCCGGCAGGGGACGGTTACTTGCAGTTATCTACACAGAACGCCGGAGAAAGATTCGATTGATCAGCGCGAGACCGGCAACGAAACAGGAAAGGAAAATCTATGAAGAAGACTGACGACATGCGCGCGGAATACAAGCGCGAAGACCTCGGGAAAGGCGTGCGCGGAAAACACTACGCCGCATTTCAGAAAGGCAGCAACCTGGTATTGCTGAAGCCCGAATTGGCAAAAATATTTCCAACCAACGAAGCGGTAAATGCAGCGCTTGAATCATTGGTGGATGTTGCACGTTCGGCAGTCGCAAAACCCAAGCGTACAAGCGGGGGGCAGGCCAAGCGTGTGGCTGGAGCTCGATAACTCGTGGCGCGCCCCCTATTGTCAGTAGAAAGATAATCGTGGTCTGTCCCCAATGCTGTTCACTTAACGAAATTCCCATTACAATTCACCGGTACGCAAATCATACCGGGGGCAAATCATGGCGGGGAAAGCGGCGGAGCTGGGAGGGCATGTTCGAATGTCCGACTATTTGAG